>JBKPBM010000317.1:0-5509 GCA_046744325.1 Actinomycetota bacterium
CGACAGGAGCGGGCGAACGCGTCGTCGGGACAAGGCTGCCTCCCTATCAACGGAGGCGTCATTCTATGTCCGGCAACTGGTGCGTTCGAATCGTGCGGAGGCGGGAGCGGGCGGTTCGCTACTTCGGCAGGTCGCGCTTCGCCAGGGCCTTGTGGATGACCTCGACGATCTCCTCACCCACCAGCTCGTCCCGGGCGATCAGCGAGTCACGGAGCGCCTCGACCAGGTCCCGGTTCGACTCCAGCAACCCCTGGATGCGCTCCTTCTGGGCGTGCAGGATCTCCTCCACTCGGCGCTTGCCATCGGCGTCGCCCAGGATCTTCCCGACCAGGTTCGTCCGCGAGACCACCCCTTCGGCCACGGCCTCATAGGAGATCAGCGAGCCCCCCATGCCCAGGGCGCCCACCATGAGCGCAGCGACCTGGGTGGCGTGGGCCAGGTCGGATCCCGGCCCGGTGCCCGTCTCGCCCAGGAACAGCTCCTCCGACGCCATGCCCCCCAGGGCGATGCCAATGGCCGCCTCCAGCTCGGACTTCGACTGGGTGAACCGCTCCTCGAGGTCCACGTGGGCCAGCAGGCCCAGCGATCCCCGGCGCTTGATGATCGACAGCACCTCCATCCGCCGGGTCGTCCCCACCAGGTAGGCGGCGACGGCGTGGCCGGCCTCGTGCGTGGCCACCGCCCGGCGCTCCTCATCGGTGTAGATCGACGGCTGGGGCAGGCCGATCTCCTCGGTGAGCTTCGCCTCGTACACGTCTGAGAGGCTCATCCCGTCGCGCCCGTCGCGCAGCGCCACCAGCAGGGCCTCGTCCAGAAGATGCTCGATCATGACGGGCGTGTAGCCGAGGGTGTCGTGGGCCATCCGCTCCCGGACCGACTCGTCGTCGAGCTGGTCGTCGTGGGCCTTGCGGGCCAGGAAGTAGTCGAGCAGCGCACGCCGGGACCCCTTCGTCGGCAGATCGAAGTACAGCCGCCGATCGAACCGTCCCGGCCGCATCAGGGCGGAGTCCAGGGAATCGGCCCGGTTGGTCGCCGCGATCAGCAGGATGTTGTGGTACGCGGGCTTGCCACTGCGGACCTGGCGCTCGGGTGGCATGTAGTTGTTGACCGTCTGGACGAACCGATCCCGCAGCCGCTGGCTGAACCGCGGCTGGTCGAAGGACTGCAGCTGGATGAGCAACTCGTTGACCATGCTGCTGCCGGCGCCGATCATGTTCGTCACCATGCGCCCCCCGCCGGGCACGTCCTGGCGGGGCGACATGTTCAGCCCGCTCCGGTCGCCTCCGATGGCGTCGATCTCCTCGATGAACCCGATGGCCCCGCCCTCCTTGCGGGCTGCCTTGCGCAGGGCCCGGAAGAACGAGCGGATCTTCACGCTGGTCATCCCGTACCACATCGACTGGAAGGCCGGTGCGGAGACGAACAGGAACGGCACCCCCGCCTGCTTCGCCATGGCCTTTGCCAGGAACGTCTTTCCGGTGCCGGGCGGCCCCTCGAACAGGATCCCGCGCCGCGGGTTGCCCCCCAGAACCTCGCGGAACGTTGCATAGCCCAGGAACACGTTGAGCGAGCGCACCACCTCGTCCACCTGGGGCTCCAGCCCGGTGACCTCGGAGAGGCCCACCTCGATGTGCTCCGGCCGGATCAGCACGTGGGGAGAGCGGCCGCTCATCAGCGGCATCAGCATCACCACGGCGAACAGGCCGATCAGGATGATCGCCGGCGCCCAGATCCCCCAGTCCTGTGGCAGGTGGGGCAGGTGCAGTGGGTGCCCGGAGGCGTTTCGGTACCAGAGGAAGGCGTCGAGGGCCGTGAGGACGATCAGCAGGCGGATCAACCGGCGCCGGCGGGAGCGCTCACGAACCTTCGAGACGTCGGCGGCGCCCTGGCGGAGCAGCCGAGAGTCCCCCAGGACGGCGGCCACCCTGTTCGTCTCGCTCATCCCGCTCCTTCACCGGCCGGGCCGGCCATCGGCGCGGCGCGTTGAACCGTCGGGTGGGCGCCCGGACCGGTCCAATGGTACCCGCACCGGCCCTGGTCGAGCATCCGCCGGAAGGCCCGGATCCAGGGACTTTCGGCCACCGTGACGAAGGGCGTGACGCCGGCCACCGGCCCCCATGTTCCTTCCACGATGCGTGTCCATGACAAAGGCGAACGCACCGGATAGGGTGAGAGGCAGACGCCCATCGATCGCCCGCCCCGCGCTGTCGCAGGAGGTCGCAGCCGTGCCCCGGAAGAAGCAGGAACCGATCGACGCCGACATTGCCCGGAGCATCGGTGGCCTGCTGCGAGGACTGCGGCGCTCAGCGGGCTACCGGGCAGTCAAGGACGCCGCGGCCAGGCCGGGGTGCCCCGCCGCCCAGCAGACGATCTACGCCTACGAGCGCGGTGGGCTGGTGCCGTCGCTGAAGCAGTTGATGGAGCTGGTGGATTTCTACTGCCTGCAGAGCGACGGAGCTTCGCCCGAGATCCGCTACCAGGGCGTGGCCGCCATGATCGCCGCGCTCAGCACGCCCGCCTACCACATCACCGAGGCCCTGGACCTCATCAACCGGCTGCAGCCGGCCCCCGCGGCCGGGCGCCGGCGCCGGAAGCGCTAGCCTTTCCCGCACGCAGATCCTGAAGGGGAGGTCCGTCGCGGGTGAACCCGGCGGAGGATGGCCAGGGGCTGTTCGTCGAGATCGACCATGTGGGCATCGCCGTGGCCGACCTGGACGCCGCGGTCGAGGAGTATGGGCGAACGCTGGGGGTCGAGCCGGTCCACCGGGAGCGGGTCGAGGACCAGGGCGTGGACGAGGTTCTGTTCCGGATCGGGACGTCGTTCGTCCAACTGCTGGGCGCGACGAGCCCCGACACGCCGGTTGGCCGGTTCCTGGAGCGCCGCGGTGAAGGTGTCCACCACGTGGGATACCGGGTCCTGGACGTCGAACGCGCCCTCGACCGGTTCCGCTCGGCCGGGGTGCCGCTGATCGACGCGCACGGCCGGCCGGGATCGCGGGGAACAACGGTCGCGTTCGTCCATCCGAAGGGCACCCGAGGGGTCCTGGTCGAGCTGGTCCAGGAGGGTGAGCGGGCCGGGTCCCCATGATCGACTTCACCCTCCCGCCCGAGCTCGAGGAGCTCCGGGACCGCGTGGCCTCGTTCGTCCGTGACGAGGTGGTGCCGGTCGAGGGCCGGGTCGAGGACGGCGGGGACGAGCGCCGGCTGGGCGACCTCAGGGCCAGAGCTCGGGCGGCCGGGCTGTGGAACCCGCACCTTCCCCCCGAGTGGGGCGGGCTCGGTCTCGGTGCCCTGGGGATGGCCCTGGTCTCGCAGGAGCTGGGCGCGTCGGGGCTGGCCTCGCTGGCACTGAACTGCATGGCCCCGGACGAGGGGAACATGCATCTGCTCCTGCACGCCGCCGACGAGGAGCAGAAGGAACGGTACCTCCGGCCGCTGGCAGATGCCACGGTGCGGTCGTGCTTCGCCATGACCGAGCGCGACGTCGCCTCCTCTGACCCCACCCAGCTCCGGACCACCGCCAGGCCCGACGGGGACGGGTGGGTCCTGGACGGCGAAAAGTGGTTCATCACCGGGGCGAACGGCGCCGCGTTCGCCATCGTCGTCGCGCGCAGCGAGGAGGCCGAGGGCCTGGACCCGCGTGACCGGTACACGCTGTTCCTGGTCGACGCGGACAACCGGGGATGGCGGGTGGTCCGGGAGATCCCGGTCATGGGCACCGAGGGACCGGGGGGGCACTGCGAGGTTCGCCTTGAGGACTGCCGGGTCGGACCGGAGGCCGTGCTCGGCGAGCGCGGCAAGGGGTTCGCCCTGTCCCAGGTCCGGCTCGGACCCGCCCGCCTGGCCCACGCCATGCGGTGGATCGGGATGGCCCAGCGGGCGCTGGACATCGCCACCGAGCGGGCCGTCGGGCGGGAGGCCTTCGGCAAGCCGCTGGCGCGCCACGAGGCCGTGGCCTGGATGCTGGCCGACTCGGCGATGGACCTCTACGCCGCCCGGCTCATGGTCCTGCACGCAGCGTGGGAGATCGACACCGGCCGTGACGTTCGCTAGGAGGTGGCCATGGCGAAGGTGCATGTCTCCGAGATGCTCGGACGGGTGGTCGACCGATCCATCCAGATCTGCGGGTCGCTCGGGTACTCCTCGGACCTCCCGCTGGAGCGCTTCTACCGCGACGCCAGGGCCGCGCGGATCTACGACGGCCCGTCCGAGGTGCTCCGCATGGTCATCGCCCGGAACGTGGCCAGGGCCTGGCTGGCCGGGGGTACGACCAAGCCGGCTACGGGCGGCCTGGCCTGAGCATGCCCGGCGAGGCGGCGCCGCTGGTCGACGGCGGCGCCCTGGCCGCGTACCTGGATCGACGCATGCCGGGCGGCCTCCCCGCACCGGTCGTGATCGAGCGCCACGTGGCCGGCCACTCGAACGAGACGTTCTTCGTCACCGCGGGCGATCGGGAATGGGTGCTCCGCCGGCCCCCGCGCGGCGCGTTCCTGCCCACTGCCCACGACGTCCGTCGTGAGTACCGGGTTCTTACCGCGCTGGCCAACACCGCCGTCCGCTCTCCCGGGCCCGTCCTGCTGTGCGACGACCATGGGGTGATCGGGGCGCCCTTCTACCTCATGGAGCGGGTCCACGGTGTGGTCATCCGGGATTCCTTGCCGGCCTCGATGGCCGGGGACGACGAGGTGCCCGGCACGATCGGGGCCGAGCTGGTCGACGCCCTGGCCGAGCTGCACGCCGTCGACTGGCGCGCGGTGGGACTGGAGGGCTTCGGCAGACCCGAGGGTTACCTCCGGCGCCAGCTGCGCCGGTGGAGCGGCCAGCTGGCGCTGACCGAGCCGCTCACCCGAACGGTCCCGGACCTCCACCGCGTGACTGGGTGGCTGGAGACGAACCTGCCACCTGCCCGGTCCACGCAGGACACGATCGTCCACGGCGACTACAAGCTCGACAACGTCGTGTTCACCGACCCGGGCGCGACGCTCGCGGCCATCCTCGATTGGGAGATGTCCACGATCGGCGACCCGCTGGCGGACGTGGGATGGATGCTCTCGTTCTGGCGTGAGCCGGGAGATCCCGTCGAGTTCGTCATGGACGAACACGCGGTGACCCGCGTGCCGGGGTTCCCGACCCGGGAGGAGTTGGTGGCTCGCTACTCGGAGCGATCGGGCCGCGACGCCTCCATGGACGACCTCCGGTTCTACCTCGTCCTCGCCGTGTGGAAGCTGGCCATCCTGCTGGAAGGAAGCTACGCCCGGCACCTCTCGGGCGTGACCGACGACCCCTTCTTCGAGCACCTGGCCGGAGGGGTGCCGGCCCTCGCCGCCCGCGCCCTCGCCCTCACGGCGGGCTAGGCGGGAAGCTCGGTCAGCCCGCGCGTCGGCGCGCAGACCAGGGCGGCCATGTTCCCCTCCGGGTGGCGGTTCTCGGCCATCAGCTGGTGGCACGTCCCGATCTCGGTGAACTCGAACGTCCGCGACAGACAGGGATCGATCCGCCCGTCCAGCAC
>JBKPBM010000123.1:0-10894 GCA_046744325.1 Actinomycetota bacterium
CTCGGAGATGTGTATAAGAGACAGCCCGGATCACCGCGTGGTTCCCCGCCGGGCGCACGGTGAGTGGCGGCGGGATCTGGGGGCCGGGAGGCGTGGCCATCGATCCCGCCACCACAGACGTCTTCACGGCGACGGGCAATGCCCTCGCGGCCAACGAGCACATGAAGAACGCTGAGCACGTGGTCGAGCTGTCGTCCTCGCTGCACGTCCTGGGGACGAACTACCCGGGCCTGACCGGCGGAGACGTCGACTTCGGAGCCACGCCCATCCTCTTCCAGCCACCGGGGTGCCCGTCGCAGGTGGCGGCGAAGAACAAGTCGGGAGTCCTGGTCGTGTACACCAGGGGGCAGGTCTCCGCCGGCCCAACCCAACGCCTCCAGGTCGGCAACGTCAACGACTGGCAGTTCAACGGCATCCCGGCCTGGGACCCGGCGACGAACCTGATGTACATCGGGAACTCGTCCGACTCCGACCAGGGCACGTACAAGCACGGGATGGTCGCACTCAAGGTCAACGCCGACTGCACGCTGAGCCTGGCGTGGCAGCAGACGGTCGGCCCGAACTTCGCTTCGGTGTCACCCCCGACCGTCGCCAACGGCGTCGTGTACTACGGCGACGGCCTGGACAACCAGGAGTTCGCCTTCGACGCCGTCACCGGCCAGCAGCTCTGGAACAGCGGGTCCACGATCACCGGCGGTCTCTACGCGGCGCCGATCGTGGTCAACGGGAAGCTCTACGTGGGCTCGTGGGACCACGTGTTCTACGCGTTCGCCCCGTGATGGGCCCCTTCCCGACCTCGGGATCAACTCGGACTTCGGCTGACAGGCAAGCTGCAGGTCCGGTCGGCCGCGGGGGAGGGAGAGTCCTGGTGGTGAGGAGGAGTCCTTCGACGCAAATGTATGGCACGACATACGTATGGCACGACATACGTCCATGAGGGACTACACGCCTCCTCCAGCCGATCTCACTGGCGTTCGCATGCGGTAGCGTCGGGCCCGTGGCGGCGCCCAGGACGAGATTGACGCTCCTGTTCATCGGCGGGGCCCTGCTCATCACGGGCGCCGTCTGGATCGTCCAGGGCATCGGCGTCCTCAAGGGCAGCTTCATGACCGGGCAGCGGTTCTGGACCTGGATGGGCGCGGCCGCCGTCGCGGTCGGCCTCGTCCTCATCGTCAGCGGCATCAGCAAACGCCAACCCCGCTAGCATGGCGGGCATGCCTGAGCGCCAACCGGCTCCCAAGCCGCGACGTCCGCGTCACCCCGACGCGCCGCCGAAGCCGGAACGGCCGCGCGACGAGCTCGGCCGCCCGCTCTCGCACGACGCCGAGAACAAGCTCCACATGGAGGACTACGGGTCGCTCACGATCGAGGAGAACCACCGCCTCGGGATCGGGCACCTGAACGCCGGTCGCTACTTCCCCGCCCACGAAGCCTGGGAAGAGAGCTGGCGAAAGGCCAAGGGATCTGCCGACGAGGAGTTCTTCAAGGGGCTCTCGCAGCTCGGGGCGGGGTACACGCACCTGCACCGTGGGAACCTTCACGGCGCCTACACGCTCCTGCGCCGCGGGGCCGGCCGGATCCAGCGCTACGGGGTGGAGCACCTCGGCATCCCGGTCGAGGAGCTGGCGGCGGCGGCGCTGGCCCAGGCCGATCAGATCGAGGGCGCGGAGCGCGAACGCGCGGCAGCCCCCGCCGTGACCCCGCCCCGGATCTGATCACCTACAAGTTGAGGGGAGAGCCCACCATGAACGTCTTTCGGCACCACACCAGCCCGGCGAAGCCCCCGGGCCCCCGCGATTCCCGCAAGCAGCAGGGTCCGGCCCCGCCACCGGCCCCGCCGTGGCGGACCTGGCTGATCTACGCCGGGATCCTGGTCACCCTGCTGCTGCTGCTCCGGCCGGCGATGAGCGGCGGTGGGGTGACTACGCTGACCTACTCCCAATTCCTGAACGACGTCCGTACGGACAAGGTGGCCACCGCCACGATCGACGCGAACGGCGCCGTCTCGGGCACGCTGCAGGGGGGGCGGCGCTACGACTCGCAGATCCCCATCCCCCTGCAGGACACCTCGCTCTCCGCGCTGTTGCAGCAGCATCGGGTCCAGATCACCGGCGAGGGGCCACCGTCGACCACCATCGGCTCGATCATCCTGAGCCTGCTGCCGCTGCTGCTGTTCATCGGCGTGTTCGTGTATCTCGGTCGACGGTCGGGGCGCCAGATGGCCGCGGGCCTGGGGAGCATCACGGGCTCGCGGGCGAAGGTCTATGACACCGACAAGCCGGCGACGACGTTCGCCGACGTCGCCGGGTACGAGGGCGCCAAGCGCGAGGTGGCCGAGGTCGTGGACTTCCTGAAGAACCCGGAGCGATACCGCAAGGTCGGCGCGGTGGGTCCTCGGGGTGTCCTGCTGGTGGGCCCGCCGGGGACGGGCAAGACGCTGCTGGCCCGCGCGGTGGCAGGAGAGGCCGGGGTGCCGTTCTTCTCGGTGACCGGCTCGAGCTTCGTCGAACTGTTCGTCGGCGTAGGTGCCTCACGGGTTCGCGACCTGTTCGCCAGTGCCCGCAAGCGCGCGCCGTCGATCATCTTCGTCGACGAGATCGACGCGATCGGCCAACGCCGCGGCGGGGCCATCGTGTCGAACGACGAACGCGAGCAGACCCTGAACCAGATGCTGGCCGAGATGGACGGGTTCGATCCCTCGGTCGGCGTGGTGGTGATGGCCGCGACCAACCGGCCGGAGACGCTGGACCCAGCCCTGCTCCGCCCGGGACGGTTCGACCGGCAGGTGGAGATCCCGCTGCCGAACCTCAAGGAACGCCAGGCGATCCTCGGCGTGCACGCGAAGGGAAAGAAGCTCGAGGCCGACGTGGAGCTGTCGGTGGTGGCCCGGGCCACGCCGGGGTTCTCCGGCGCCGATCTGGCGAATCTGGTGAACGAGGCGGCCATCGTGGCGGTCCGAGCCGGGCGAGACACGATCCGGGGCGACGACTTCCTGGAGGCTCGCGACCGGATCCTGCTCGGCCGGCGCGAGGCCTCGAACGCACTCCTGCCCGACGAGAAGCACTCGGTGGCCGTGCACGAGTCCGGCCACGCCCTGGTGGCGGTGTTCTCGGAGCACGCCGACCCGGTGCTGAAGGTGACCATCCTTCCGGCGGGGCAGGCCCTGGGCGTGACCGAGCAGCTCCCCGTCGACGAGCGGCACCTCTATCCGGAGAGCTACCTGCTGGATTCGCTGGCGGTGCGGATGGGCGGTCGGGCTGCCGAGGCACTGGTGCTGGGCGAGGTGTCGACGGGGGCGTCGAACGACCTGGCCGGAGCCACGCAGCTCGCCACGAGGATGGTGCGCGAGTTCGGGATGAGTCCGAAGCTGGGGCCGGTGGGGTTCGCCTCGGGAAGCCCGATGTATCTGGGCGACCAACCGGTCACGTCGCGGGACTACGCCGAGGACACCCAGCGCGTCATCGACGAGGAGGTGTCTCGACTGCTCAAGGAGGCCGACCAGCGGGCCACCGCCATCCTCACCGAGCATCGAGCCGAGCTGGACAAGACGGTGGCGTTGCTGGTCGAGCGGGAGTCCATCGACGGCGACGAACTCCGCGGGATCGTCGGTGTCGGCCCAGTCCCGCGCGTGGCGGCGGTCATCGCCGAAAGCAAGCCCGGATAGGAAGCGAAAGCGGGAGGGATCCCATGGGATCCCTCCCGCCCTGTTCGCTCGCCTCTGGGGGGGCAATCGGCGAGCGAGCCCTTCAATCCGCCTGAGCTACCCGTCGCTCCCGCGGTCGTCGTGGCCGCTGCGTCCCGACCGGTCCGACGATCCGGACCTGTCGGAGGAGCCTGAGCGGTCCTCGCTCATCGCCGCGGCGTCGTCATCGCGGTCCGCAGCGGCCTCGTTCTCGGTCTCGACCTCGCGGGCCTCGTTCTCCTGCTGTGCGTGGTCGTCGGCAGCCTGCGTCATGCCCTCGGCCACCCGGCCCCGCCCCTCGGCCTCGCGAGCCCCGTGGTCATCGGCGGCGCGAGGCGCCTGCTGGGTCACCGCGACCTTGCGCTCGATGCGGTCACGGGGGGAATCGGTTCCCGCGGCCAGCGCGGCCACGTTCACACCCGCGCCGAGGGTGGCGACCGAGACGGTCCCGATCAGCACCTTCTTCCAGGTCTGCATCTCTTGAGCCCCTCCTTCCACCTGCTGTGCCGGATCACTGCCACCGACGATAGGAGGGGGCGGTGCAGGAACATCCCCGAGGAGAGTTGGTCGAGGGTGATCGTTGAGTAAGGAACCGGCAACGTGGGCGACCGGGCGACGTCAGTTGTCTCCGCCGCCACTGTCGTCGCCGGTCCCGGAGCCACTTCCCGATCCGGATGAGCAGCTCGGATCGTTCGTGTGTTCGCCCTCCGAGCATTTCCCGCCGTGGTCGTCGGTCACGGTCGGAACGGGACTGGATGTGCGGGAAGAGGTGACGGTCGGCGTGGGGGAGGCCTTGTCGTCGGTGCCCTTCTTCTGGTCGTCCGAGCCGCGCTGGGCGTCGGGAGTCGGACTGGGGTGCTCGGTCGCGGTCTCGTCCATCCGCTGGGCCGGGACCGCCGGGATATCCGCCGAGGCGCTGAACCCCGTGGAGATGAAGTAGGCGGCGAAGGTCAAGGCGACCGGCAGCAGGACGCCGGCCACCACCAGCAACACGAGCTTGTTCCGTTTCACGACTTCACGCTACGAGCGACGAGGTGAGTGACCGGCCATGGCAAGGTTAAGGTTCGGCAGGTCGGGCGAGCCTTTCGCGTGCGCCGCCATCCGCCTGCGCCGGGAAGGTCGCCCGGATGCATGTTCCCGGCCCCGGATCCAGATGGACCTCGCCCCCCCAGCGGTCGACGAGCTCCGCGACGATGGCCAGCCCGAGACCGGTTCCGGGCCCGGCCTTCGTCCCGGTGGAGCCGCGGTAGAAGCGTTCGAAGATCCGGGCCCGATCCTCCAGGGGGATCCCCGGGCCGGTGTCGGCCACTGCGATGGAGGGGCGCCCGCCGTTCCCTGAGACGGCCACGCTCACCACGGTGTCGGCGGGCGAGTACCGGATGCTGTTCTCGATCAGATTGTCGAGGGCGTGGCCCAGGTCGGCCGGGTCCGCCCACACGTCCTGGACACCGTTGTCGAGATCGAGCTCCAATCGCTGCCGGGCGTCGTTCGCGGGCCCGGTCCAGCGCTCGACGGCCAGGCGCGCCACCTCGCGCAGGTCCACGAGCGACCCCGATGGCTTGGCCGATGCCGCCCGGGCCAGCTCCAGGAGGTCGTTGACCAGATGGCCCAGCCGGTCGGCCTCCGCCTGCGCCTTCGTCGCCTGGTCGGCGGCGAACCCGCCCTCCTGTTCGATGGCCTCCAACCGGAGCTTGAGCCCAGTCAGCGGGGTCCGCAGTTGGTGGGAGGCGTTTGCCAGGAAGTCGCGCTGGGCCAGGAGGTTCGCCGACAGGGCCTCCGCCATCTGGTTGAACGATCCGGCGAGGGAGGAGATCTCCTTCGGTCCCGAGGGCTCCGCCCGAGCCTCGAGGTGACCGGCCCCCAGACGCGCGGCCGTCTCCTCCAGGCGCGCCACCGGGCGGGTCAGCGTGGTGGCCAGCAACCACGCCAGGGCCAGGCCAACCAGCACGACGGCCAGCCCGATCAGTCCCAGTCCCAGCCAGGTGCGGTGCACGCGGGCCTGGACGTCGCCCAGCGGATCCGACACTCGCACGGCTCCGATCGAGGCCCGGTTGTGCACGATCGGCACCGTGACCAGCAGCAGCTCCTGCCCCAGCGATTCGCTGAACCTGCGCAGCGTGCTCACCCGTCCGCCCACCACAGCCACCTGCAGCTCCGGCCGACCAGGGGTCATGTAGAGGGTGCCCACCGGTGCCTCTCGCGCGCTGTCGGCGAGCAGCCTTCCCTGCGCGTCGACCGCGATGACCCGCGCGCCCACCCGCGTGGCCGCCTCGTCCACGACTTGCTGGACGAACGCGAGCCGGCTCGCCCGATCGGTCGCCCCGATCTGCCCCGCCAGGGCGGCGACGTCGTCGTTCAGGCGCGCCGAGAGGAGGGCCGCGTTCTGGAGGACCCCCGCCTGGAAGTCGCCGAGCGTTCGCCGGGAGATCGTGATGGCCAGGGGCACCTCGAGCGCGATGACCACCACCGTCAACAGGTACGCCGCGGAGAGGATGAGCCGCCGGCGAAGGCTCATCGTCCCCGAGACCCGCTAGCCCGACAGCTCGTCGCCGGCGGCGAACCGGAACCCCACGCCCCGTACGGTGTGGATGTACCGGGGCTTGGCGGAGTCGTCTCCGAGCTTCTTGCGCAGCGAGCTCACGTGCACGTCCAGCGTCTTGGTCGGACCGAACCAGTTCGGATCCCACACCTCGTCCATGAGGTCGATGCGGCGAACGACCTTCCCGGCCTCCTCCATCAGCATCCGCAGCAGCTCGAACTCCTTCAGGGGGAGCTGGATCTCATGGCCGGCGTGACTCACCGTGCGGGTGTCGAGGTTCATCTCGATGTCGCCCACCGCCAGCACGTTGGTCCCGGCGGGGGCCGGCGCGGCGGTCCGGCGGAGAACTGCACGGATGCGGGCCACCAGCTCGGCGGCGCTGAACGGCTTGGCCACGTAGTCGTCGGCGCCAAGCTCGAGCCCGACCACCCGGTCCATCTCCTCGCCCCGCGCGGTCAGCATGATCACCGGCGTGCGGGATTGGCTGCGGATCTGGCGAAGAGCCTCGCGCCCGTCCCCGTCGGGGAGCATCACGTCCAGCAGGACGAGGTCGGGCGACTTCGAGCGGAAGGCGGAAAGCCCGTCCGTCATCGTCCCGGCCACCACAGCAGCGAAGCCCTCGCGTTCCAGGGCCGCCGCCAGCGGCTCGGAGATCGACTCCTCATCCTCCACCAGCAGGATCCGTCGCTTGGTCATGTGCGCGCTCCTCGCCTCGACCGTTCATCGCGTTCCCTGTAGTACGGGTGGGCTCTGACCCGGGCCGGGAGCGAATGTAGGACGAGGGATGGCGGGGTCCGCCGAATCGCGAACGTCCTTTGCCCAAGCTTAACCGGGCCTTGGTGGTGCCACGACCGGCCCCTGGACCGGCCCTCTCTAGGCTCCCGCGATGTCGGCCAAGCAATGGTGAGGGGAGGGCGAGATGCGCAAGACAGTTCGATTCGGGCTCGCGGCTCTGATGGCCGCCGGCCTGTTCGGGGCTGCGCCCCACGCGTTGGCGAGTGGGCGTAGCGGAGGGAGCCGTGTCAGCGCGACCGGCGCGTGCAGCGCGGCCAGCACCTGGAAGCTCACCGCCACGCCCGACGGCGGGCGGATCGAGATGCAGTTCGAGGTCGATTCGGGCGTGATCGGGCAGACCTGGAAGGTGCGCCTGTCGGACAACGGGACGCGGTTCTTCCAGGGCACGGCCACCACGATCGGGCCGGACGGATCCTTCGAGGTCAGGAAGTTCACCACCGACCAGTCGGGGACGGACGCGATCCTCGGCCAGGCCAAGAACCCGACCACCGGGGAGACCTGTCAGGGATCGGTCACGGTCTGAAACACGCTCGACAGGATGTAGGGCACCCTGCGGCAGGGTGCCCTACATCTCGTTTCGCCAGCCGTCGGGCCGGTGGGTGACGCGATAGGTCTCCACGGGCTCCCGGCGTCCCTTGACGGCAACCGGGCCCAGGGCTTCCGCTGGGATCGACGGTGCCAGGGCCATCGTGGAGGCCGCGGCCAGGATCTCTCCGCCACTCGCCTCTGACTGCAGCCGCTGGGCGATGTTCACGGCGTCCCCGACCACCGTGTACTCCAGCCGTCCCCCGCCACCCACCGTTCCCGCGATGACCGTCCCCGTGTTGATCCCGATGCCCATGCCCAGATCGGGGAGCTCCTCCGCCTGCGGCTCCGCATTCATCTCTCGCTGGCGGGCCTGCATGCCAAGGGCGCACCGGATGGCCCGTTCGGCGTGATCGGGCATCGGCTCGGGCGCGCCGAACACCGCCATCACCGCGTCGCCGGCGAACTTGTCGATGGTGCCCCCGTGAGCCAGCACCACCTCGGCCATCGCGGCGAGGTGCCGGGCCAGGATCGTGGCCAGCGCACGGGCCGGCAGGTCCTCGGCCATGGTCGAGAACCCGCGGATGTCGGAGAACAGGATCGTCGCTTCCAGCTCCACCTGCTGGGTGGCGTCCAGGCCAGCCGTGGCCAGCCGCTCGGCGAACTGCGAGGGCACGAACGACCGAAGCGTCCGGGTCGAGGTCTCCCGGTCGACCACCGCCGCATGCAGCCGCTTCAGCTCGTCGACCGCCGTGGCCGCCCCCCGGCCCGCCTCACCGGCCAGACGCTGGAACAGCGCCGTGACCTGACGGTCGAGCGCCTCCTGGCTGGTGCCCATGGCCTGTGCCATCTCGGCGTAGCCCAGCCCCTTGGCCATCATGTCCAGGATGACCCGGTCCTCCTCCGGCTGATCGCCCTGGCCGGACAGACGGGCCGCGATGGTCGGGTCGATGGCCGAGCCGCCCTTGGCCACCTCCCGGATGGCCCGGGGGAGCTCGTCCCCCTGCCCCAGGCGGTCCTTCAACAGGTACGCCAGCCCGCTCTCTCCCTGCCCCAGCAACGCCAGCGCGTAGGCCTCGTCGTCGTGCGCCGAGAGGACCACCACGCCGGTCCCCGGGTGGCGCTGGCGTATGGTGTGCGCCGCCTCGATGCCCTCCAGGCGGAAGTTCGGCGGCATCTTGATGTCGGTGACCACGACGTCGGGGCGGTGCTCGTCGACGGCAGACAGGAGCGTCGGGGCGTCCTCCGCCACTCCGACGACCTCGATGCCGTCCGTCGCGCCGAGCAGGGCACGGACGCCCTCTCGCACCAGCACGTTGTCGTCGCCCAGCACCACGCGGATGGCCATCGCTCACCCTCGCCCATGTACGATCCACCCGTGGCCCTCCGGGTGGTGTTCGCCGAGGATAACTACCTGGTCCGGGAGGGAACGGCGGCGCTGCTGTCGAGCGTTCCCGACCTCGAGCTGGTGGCCGTCGTCGACGACCTGCCGTCGCTCCTCGAGGCGGTCGACGCACACGCCCCGGACGTCGTCCTCACCGACATCCGCATGCCCCCCACGCACGGTACGGAGGGGATCGATGCCGCGCTCCGCATCCGATCCGAACACCCGGGGATCGGTGTCGTGGTCCTGTCCCAGTACGCCGAGGACGACTACGCCTTCGAGCTGCTGAAGGACGGGGCGGAGGGACTCGGGTACCTGCTCAAGGAACGGGTGGGCGACCTCGACGAGCTGGTGCGAGCCCTGCACGAGGTCTCCCGGGGCGGCTCGGTCCTGGACCCCAAGGTGGTCGAAGGACTGGTCACCAGGCGGGGCCGAGCCCAGCGCTCGCCGCTTGTGGAGCTCACCGAACGCGAACGGGAGGTCCTCAGCCTGATGGCCCAGGGCAAGAACAACGCCGCCGTGGCCCGCGCGCTGTTCCTGACCGACCGGGCGGTCGAGAAGCACATCAACGCGCTGTTCCACAAGCTGGGCCTCTCCGAGGAGACCGACGTGCACCGCCGGGTGATGGCCGTGCTCACCTTCCTGCGCGAGCAGGGTCTGCCCGCGGAGGGCTGACGGAGTCATCACGGCGCCCCCGTGGGTCCGGCCACGGGAAGGCGACCGACGACGGTGGTCCCGGTGCCCGGTGACGAGCGCACGGTCAGGGCCCCTCCGAGCGCGGCCAGGCGATCGGACATCCCCTGCAGGCCCGTGCCCCGCGTGGTCCGAGCCGGGTCGAACCCCTGCCCCTCGTCGCTCACGACGAACGTGAGGTCGCCGTCGGCCTCCCCGATCCGCACCCGGGCCCGGTCGGCCGCGGCGTACTTGGCCACGTTCTGGAGAGACTCGAGCACGCAGAAGTACACGGCTGCCTCCGCCTCCTGCGGATAGCGGCGAAGCGCCTCGGCCTCGAGGTCGACGGGCACGGGGCCCCGCCTCACCTGCGACTCCAGCGCGGGCCCCAGCCCCTGGTCCGCCAGCAGAGGTGGGTAGATCCCCCGGGCGAGGTCCCGGAGGTCCTCGAGTGCCTGGACCACCTCCTCCTGGAGCTGACTGAGCAGGGGCCGGACCTTCGAATCCTGGTCGGCCAGCTTCTCGGCCAGCCCGATCTTCACGGCCAGGGCGACCAGCTGTTGCTGCGCGCCGTCGTGGATGTTGCGCTCCAGCCGGCGCCGTTCGTGGTCCTGGGCGGTGACCAGCCGCTGCCGTGAGGCCCGCAGCTCCTCGATCAGGCGGACGTTGCGAAGGACCAGGCCGGCCTGGGAGGCCACGTCCGACACCAGCTTGTCCTCCGCGGGGGTGAGCGGGTCGCCGGGCGCCTTCTCCAACGACAGGGCCCCGAGGAGCTCGCCCTCGTGGCGGACGGCCACGACCGTGGTGGCGGATGGGAGCTCGGGAAGCTGCCCGTCCGTCAACGGAGCCGGGCCGGCGGCCGCTCGTCCGGGGGGCCAGGCCGCGCCCGGCCGCAGCTCGGACCCCACCCGGAGCCACACGTCGGCGTGGACCGCCCCGGTGGCCTCGGCCAGGGCGCGCGCCGTTCGGGGCAGCACGTCGTCGATCGACCCCGTGGCGGCCATCCGTTCGGCGAACGACGAGAGCACCTCGTAGGGGGTGGCCCGCCGGCCGTACACGAGCCGGTTGGCCAGCCGGCGGGCGCGGTCCCGGATCGGCTGGAACGCCACCGCCACCACCGCGGTGGCCAGGATGGACAGGCCCACATTGGCCCGGGACCCGATGGCGGTCCCGATCCCCACCACGATGGCGACGTACACCGCGGTGATGAAGGCGACCAGGACGCCGAAGACCAGGGTCCGGTTGATGACCACGTCGATCTCGTAGAGCCCGTACCGCAGGATGGCCACGCCGCTGG
>JBKPBM010000232.1:0-2439 GCA_046744325.1 Actinomycetota bacterium
GCCCAGGCCTCCACACACCACGACCGCTCCGGCGCGAGCCAGGAGCCTGCCGATCTCCTCCGCCCGCTTCGAGACCTCGGGGGAGGACGGGTCGGGGCCACAGACGGCGACGTAGACCGTCATCCCCAGGCCCTTCCCAGCATCGAGGCCAGGAGGGCGACCGCGCCCTGCTTGTCCAGCGGCTCGTTCCCGTTGCCGCATTTCGGCGACTGGATGCACGACGGGCACCCCCGAGCACACGGGCACAGGCGAACGGCCTCGAACGTCGCCTCGATCAGCCGGGTGCCCGACCGGAAACCCCGCTCGGCGATCCCCGCACCTCCGGGATAGCCGTCGTAGATGAAGATCGTGGCCATACCGGTGTCGGGGTGTAGCGCCGTGGACAGCCCGCCGATGTCCCAGCGGTCGCATGTCGCCACTAGGGGCAGCAGGCCGATGGCGGCGTGCTCGGCGGCGTGAGCCGAGCCGGGCAGCGCCGCAGCCGTGATCCTCGCCCGACCCAGGAGCGGCGCCGGCAGCAGCCACCACAGCGCCTTGGTGGTGAGCGTCTGGGCGGGAAGCTCCAGGAACACCTCGTCCATCACCTCCTGTGAGGACGACAGCTTCCGCTGAAACCCCACCACCTGCCGGGTCACCCGCACGGCCCCGAACGACGCGGGCAGGTCTCCAATGTCCGCTTCCTCCAGCACGTCCAGCACCTCGAGGTCCGTGGTGTGCCGCGGCTGCGTGTAGTAGTCGGCGTCGCTCTTCGACACCACGGCGACCCGACGGGCCAGGTCCAGCTCGTCCACCTCGTACTGCTCGCCCTGGTGCAGGTAGATCGCGCCGGGGTGGACGTGGGTGAACGCCCGGGCCTCGTCCACGGTCCCCAAGAGCGCGCCGGTCTCCCCGTCGACGATGGCGTAGAGGTCGCCGGAGGCGGATCGGATGTCCACCAGGCGATGGGGCGATTCGCGACCCCGATGATGGAGCAGCCCGCGTCGCCAGAACAGTTCCCCCGACCCCTCCCGTTCGGACACGGCCGCGCGTGCCCCGGCCCCGAACAGGTCGACCTCGTCCTCGGTCATCGGTTGCTCCCGGGCGGCGCAGGCAAGGTGCGGCCCGAGCACGTAGGGGTTTGTCGGGTCGACGACGGCCGCCTCCGGCGGCTTCTGGAACAGGTCGGCCGGGTGCTGCACGAGGTACTGGTCCAGCGGATCGTCCTGGGCCACCAGGATCGCCAGCGACGATTCGCTCCGGCGTCCGGCCCGCCCGGCCTGCTGCCACATCGACGCGCGCGTGCCGGGATAGCCGGCGAGGATCGCCGCGTCCAGGGAGCCGATGTCGATCCCCAGTTCCAGCGCGGTGGTGGCGGCCATCCCCACCACGTCGCCCGTGACCAGCGCCCGTTCGAGGGCCCGTCGCTCCTCGGGGAGGTAGCCAGCGCGGTAGGCCTTCACCCGAGGTTTGAGCGAGGGGGGAAGCTCACGCCGGGCGAACTCCGCCACCAGCTCCGCGGCGCGGCGGCTCCGGCAGAACGCGATGGTGCGACTGTCTTCCTCCACGAGCCGGCGCAGCAGCCAGGACGCCTCGGTGATGGCGCTTCGCCGGATGCCCTCCTCCTCGTCGATCATCGGGGGGTTCCACAGCACGAACAGCTTCTCCCCTCGGGGCGAGGCGTCGGCGTCGACGGCCTCGAACGGCAGGCCGACCAGTCGCTCGGCCAGCTCGACGGGGTTGCCGACGGTGGCCGAGGCCAGGACGAACTGGGGCTGGCCGCCGTAGTGCGCCACCAACCGCCGGAGACGCCGAAGGACCATCGCCACGTGCGAGCCGAACACCCCGCGGGCCACGTGGGCCTCGTCCACCACCACCAGGGACAGCCGGAGGAAGAAGTCGGCCCACCGCGCATGGCCGGGGAGGATCGAGGCGTGGAGCATGTCGGGGTTCGTCATCACCAGGTTCGCGTTGCGCCGGATCAGCGGTCGCTCGGGCTGCGGGGTGTCGCCGTCGTAGACCGCCGCACGGATCTGAGGCAGGCGAAGGCCACGGACCTGCCGGAGCTGGTCGCGGGCGAGCGCCTTCGTGGGGAACAGGTACAGCGCGGTCCGTTTCTCGTCGGCGATGGCGGTCCGGGCGAAGGCGAGGTTGTAGACGAGGGTCTTGCCCGACGCCGTGCCCGTCGAGACCACCAGGTTCGCGCCCCCCTCGATCAGGTCGAGGGCCCGGCGCTGATGGGGATACAGCCCTTCGATCCCCAGGAGCTGGAGACGCTGGACCAGGACCTCGAGGGCGCGGCGCTGGTGCGGGTACACCCCGGCGATCCCCTGGAGGTCGAGTCGCCGCCGGAGCACCTCGGGCAGGTCGGGGAACGGCAGCACCTCCGGCTCACGCGCCGGGAGCACCTCGATGTGGGCCAGTGAGTCCTCGGTCCCCTCGACCGAGGCCAACGTGGCCAGG
>JBKPBM010000290.1:0-5608 GCA_046744325.1 Actinomycetota bacterium
CCTGTGGGCGATCCACCTGCCGTTCTGGCTGGTCCTGGGGGTGATCGTGGCGGTGGCGAACCTCATCCCGATGCTGGGGTCCTGGATCGGGGGGATCCCGGTCGCTTTGGTCGCCCTGCTGACCAAGCCGCCGTCGTTCCTGCTGATCGTGCTGGCCGTGATCGTGGTTGCCCACATGGTCGACGGCTTCATCCTGTCTCCCCTCGTTCTGCAGGAGACCACGAACCTCCATCCCGTGGTGATCCTCCTGGCCGTCCTGGTGGGGGCGGAGCTCCTGGGATTCTGGGGCATCCTGGCCGCCATCCCGGTGGCCGGCATCGTGGGGTTCGGCATCCGAGAGTGGGTCCTGCCGAGGTTCGGCCCTCGCCCGGCGCCCGGGGAACGGGCGACCTGAGCCGATGTGCCGGGCACTGCGGGTCCTCTGTGCCGCCGCAGACGGGGAACGTCTCTCGGAGCTCAAGCGAGCCACGGTGTCGTCGCAGTGGGAGCTGGTGGGCGGGACCACCTCGGCACGGGAGCTTGCCGGTCAGATCGACCAGTGGCGCGCGGACGTCGCCGTGATCGACGCTGCGTTGGGTCCGGGGGCCATCGCCGCGGCGAGAGCGGCCGCCCGCCGCGTCCGGGTCGTCTCCGTGGGGACGCTGGAGGGGGCCGATGCGGAGGCGGATTCCGTCGATGGCGTGAGGGCCGCCGTGCTGGGGCTTCCCCAGCACGGCGGCCCAGTCGGCAGAGCCCCGACCGGGCCGTCGGGCTAGGCGACGAAGCAGTTCGGCCAGGCGCTCGAGCCCTGGGCGGCCAGGACGCGCGCGGCCACGGCGATCTGCGCGGCCGAGGAGTAGGGGAATGGGCCCACCCCGTCGAAGGGTCCGCCCCCGTAGGCGAACCACGTGCTCGGGGCGAATTGCAGCCCGCCCCAGTACCCGTTCCCCGTGTTCGCGCTCCAGTCGCCGCTGGACTCGCACTGGGCGATGGCCGCCCAGTTCGCGCTGGAACCGGCGGCAGCAGGGGCGGTCGCCGCGCCCGGGGGCGATGCGGCCTGCTCGAAGGCGGCGTGACCCGCCCGCTCCGCCCGCAGGGCGTGAGCGTGCATGGCCTGATGCCGCAGCAGGGAGCGTTCGGTCAACAGGACGTCGTGGGCCGGGGTGTTCGGGCCGTCATCTTCACTGAAGATGGCCGAAACAGGGGTGCTCCGGCCGGTGAGGGTTCGGGGGATCGAACCGCGAGGATCGGCCTCGCTGGAGCTCGAGGCGATGATCAGCATGGTGGCAAGAACGAGCGAGAACGTTGCCACCGGACGGAACCGGTTTTGCGTCGTCTCGTGCATATGTGCGTGCTCACCCCCGACGCTTGGGCAGAGTTATCGGCCTCTGACCTGGGCGCGGTAGGTCGTGGGTGTTGCGGTCACCTCCTCCACTGGCTCAGGCGCTTTCCGCTTTCGGATGAGCACGCGCGCGAGCCTCGTCGCGGGCGTGATTGGGAGATCTCCGAGTGAAAGCGCAGTTGGAGCGGGCCAGTGTAGGGCAGGGGAGCAAGATCTGTCACCTCGCCCCTGGAATTTGTCAGTTCCGCACGCACATGGAGAGTTCGTGGCACAGGGGGTCGTGGCGACGTCGCTCGGGTACCATCGGCTCGTGCCGAACTTCCCGAGGCGGATCCTCCTGGCCTGGCCGCGAGGCTACTGCGCAGGCGTCGAACGGGCCGTGGACACCGTCGAGCGGGCGCTTCGGATCTACGGCCCGCCGGTGTATGTGCGAAAGCAGATCGTCCACAACATCCACGTGGTCCGGGACCTCGAGGCGAAGGGCGCCGTCTTCGTCGAGGACGAGTCGGAGGTGCCGGAGGGCGCGGTGATCATCCTCTCGGCCCACGGGGTGGCCCCCGGCGTCTACACCAGGTCGGCCGGGAGGCGCCTGTCGGTGATCGACGCCACCTGCCCCCTGGTGACCAAGGTCCATCTCGAGGCCCGTCGGTTCGCCCGGGAGGGCTACACGATCCTGCTGATCGGCCACCGGGGCCACGAAGAGGTCATCGGGACCAGCGGAGAGTCACCCGATCACATCACCCTGGTCGGCTCGCCCGACGAGGCTCGGTCGGTCCACGTTCGCGATGCCCACAGGGTGGCCTACCTGTCGCAGACCACGCTGTCGGTCGACGAGACCAACGATGTCATCGACGTCCTCCGCGAACGGTTTCCGGGCATCGAGAGTCCTCCCCGGGACGACATCTGCTACGCGACCCAGAACCGGCAGGAGGCGGTGAAGGAGCTGGCCGGGCGATCGGACGTGATCCTCGTGCTCGGCTCCGACAATTCGTCGAACTCCCGGCGACTCGTCGAGGTCGCCGTGTCCGAGGGCTGCCCCGCCCACCTGATCGACGACGAGAGCGAGATCCGCCCCGAGTGGATTCGGGGGCGCGACGTGGTGGGGGTCACGTCCGGCGCCTCGGCCCCCGAGTGGCTGGTCGAGCGCGTGGTCGAGCATCTGAGGGGTCTGGGAGCCACCGAGGTCGAGCAGCTCCGCACCGTGGAGGAGAGCATGCGGTTCTCGCTGCCGGCCCAGGTTCGCCAGCCGGTCGCCTGACCGGTCTGCGGGCTACGGCGCGGCGCCCACCGCCGGGGCAGGTGCGCGTGCCAGGGCCTCCAGTTCGGTGACTCCCTCCTCCGGCCCGATCGAGATCACGCGGTCGCCCGCCTCGAGCTCGAATCGCGGCCTCGGACGGTAGACCCACCGGCGGCCCCGCTGGATGGCCAGGACGAACATGCCGGTCTCCGTCTCCAGCTGCAGCTGCTTGAGCGAGTGCCCAACCGCCCGGGAGCCCGGCTCGATGAGGGTCTCCGTGGCGACCTCCTCGGTCTCGGCCAGCGCCATCTGGACCACCGGGTGGAGCTCCTCGCCGTGCTCGACCAGCCAGGTCATCTCCCGCGCCGCGTCGAAGATCGCCTCGCTGGCGTATCCGAGCCGCAGCAGGCCACGCAGCTCGTCGGGGTTCCTGGCCTCCGGGGCCGCCTTGAGGACCCACGACTCCAGCTCGTCCTCCAGGATGTCGGATCGGCTCTCCAGCGTGGCCACCTCGGCCGCCAGCGCCCGGTCGTTGAACAGCAGGGCCGAGTAGGCCAGGCCCACCGCCACCTCCGCCGAATTCTTCATCTCCACCAGGATGTCCACGGCCCGATCCAGCTCGGTCAGCGGGGGACCCTCGCTGGCCGGGGCGTCGGGGAGGTGGGGCGCCCCGGCCAGCGCTCGGATCAGGTCGACGCCCTCCTCCGGGCCCTGATACAGCAGGACGTCGCCCTCGGAGAGCACCGTGACGGCCTGGGGGTCGAAGTCCCAGTCGGTCCCCCGGCGGATGGCCAAGAGCCACATCCCGGTCTCGCTGGGCAGGAGCAGCTCTCGGAGCGAACGACCCACCACCGGCGCGCTCTCCCTGACTCGGACCCGCCCCACGATCTCGTCGGCGTGTCGGAGGTCGGGGCGCAGGACGTCCGGGATCCCGAGCTTCGCCTGGACGACACGGGCGATGTCCGACGCGGCGTCGCCGATGCGCTGCATGGCCCCGGCGATGTGCAGGACGCCGGCCATTCCCTCCGCGTCCTCGGGGGAGCGGGCGGCGAGCATCGCCACCTCGCGGAGCCGGTGGAGGTAGCCGTCCATCCGCTCCTCCAGGACCTCGACCTCCTCCGCGAGGTCGTCGTCGTTGAAGAACACCGCGGCGTAGGCCACGTCCACCATCAGCTCCGAGACGTCCTTCGCCTCGGTCAGCAGCTCCTTGACGTTCCTCGGTTGGTCGTCGTCAGCCATGCGTGGTCACCCCCAATAGTGCCAGAACCAGGATGAAGGAGAGCACGCCGGCGAGGTCCATCACGCTGGTGATGATGGGCACCGACTGGTCGTCCGGGTCAAGGCCGAATCGGGCGGAGGCGATGGCCACGTAGTAGCCGACCAGGATGGCGATGGCGGTGGCGATCAGGCCGGTGAGCGTGGTGCCCCCGATCATGACCATGGGCCCGAGGCTCGTGCCGACCAGCAGACCGTACAGATAGCCGATGGCGCCCACCACGGCGAACACCACCACCCCGAACCCCGCGACGAGCGTGGCGTCGAGGAGGGCGAGGTTCTCGGGTCGCAGACGGGGACCGATGAGGCCGAGGTGGAGCTTCGAGGACAGTCGGGAGGACAGGATGCCACCCAGCGCCCCCGCGTTCGACACCAGGGGCGGGATGATCACGAACAGGGCCGGGGACTGGGCGAAGCGTGCGATCCTCGGCTCGACGACCGTGCCGGCTGCGACGTCCAGGAGCGGGGTGAAGACGATGACCCCGGTCATCTCGATGATGGCCCGGCGAGCGAGGGGGAGGTCGGAGAGCAGCCCGCGGACGGTGGCATACAGGCAGACCACCACGCAGATCCAGGCCACGGTGACGCTCACCCACTGGATCCGGACCAGGAACGTGGCCAGGTAGAGCGAGGGGATGGTCACCATGTCCCCCGACGCCGTGACGATCGGGGTGGACACCGCGTCGAGGTCGTAGCCCCGCCGGTACGACAGGATCGACAACCCGATGGTGAGGACCATGGCCACGGCCGACCCGAGCACGCCCCCGATCACAGAGATCACCACGAAGTCCAGGAAGGAGATGGAAGGCAGCCCGAAGGCCAGGGCGGCCAGCCGGGCCAGGGCGGCCAGGTACAGCGAGGAAGAGAACGTGGTGATGATCCCGACGAAGACGTTCTGATACAGGATCCCCGTTCGGGCCCGCGAGACGTCGAACAGGCCGGCATGCGTGCTGGTCCCGAGGCGCGCACCGATCGCCCCGAAGATGGTCCCCTTCATCCCGACGGCGGCCGGGATCAGGATGAACAGGCTCGGCAGGAGCACCAGCGTGTGGGAGATCGAGCCGAGGGTGACGCCGGCGACGATGCCAGCGCCCGTGCTCAGCAGGAGCGCGAGGAATCCCTGGCGGAGGGTTCGCCGCTCGGACCGCCAGTAGGCGAAGACGCGCCTGGCTCGACGCCGGGGTGCGAGGGCCATAACGGCACGCCCATCGAGATCACGCGTCCTTTCGCCATGTGGGGGGACGGCGCGAGGTCCCGCCACGTACGGGGCCCGAACCGAAGCCGAGTATGGCCCCACCGTGCAGGCGCGGCAACCATACCGGCACCGGTCGTGTGCTCCCGAATCGTCACACGTCGCGGGCCTCCTTTGGCCCATCTGTTGCTTTCGCCAGGTCGGCCTGCTTGGCTACGGTTCGAGCCGCATGCTCACCAACGCGTCCGGCCGGATGGAGCCCATGCCGCAACCAACCCCAGACGTCCAAACTCACGCGTCCGCGCCCGCCCAGCAGGTGGCCGTTCGGCTGGACGGCGTGCGCAAACGGTTCGGCGACGTCGAGGCGGTGGCCGGGGTGGACCTCGACGTGGTCCAGGGCGAGTTCTTCTCCCTACTGGGGCCCTCGGGGTCGGGGAAGACGACCTGCCTGCGCATGATCGCCGGGTTCGAGGCGCCGTCGGAGGGCCGGGTCGTGCTGTTCGGGCGGGACGTGACCAGGCTGGCCCCCTACGAGCGTGACGTGAACACTGTGTTCCAGGACTACGCGCTGTTCCCCCACATG
>JBKPBM010000194.1:0-2216 GCA_046744325.1 Actinomycetota bacterium
CTGTTCGTGGTGGTGGGAGCCCTGGCCTGGGTGCTGATCAAGGGGCTCACCGGGAACCTCGTGTACTACAAGACGCCCACCGAGATCCTGAACCAGGGCTCGTCGGCCGTGGGAGACCGGGTGCGCCTGGGCGGCTACGTCGTCCCCGGTTCGGTCCAGCGCTCCGGTGTCACCGTTCGGTTCGTGGTCTCCGATGGGACGGACCGGATGACCGTCATCGACACCGGGAGCGTCCCGGCCCTGTTCCGGGATGGGCAGGGCGTGGTGGTGGAGGGCGCGTACGGGCGGGACGGCGCCTTCCACTCCGACACCATCCTGGTCAAGCACAACGAGGTGTACTCGCCGCCCGCACCGGGTGAGACCCCCACGTCGGCGAACCTCTCGGGCGGCTAGCCAGGAGGCCCGGCACCCGTGGACCGGCTCGGGACGTTCGCCCTCATCCTCGCCCTGGGGCTGGCCATCTACGGCCTGGCCGCCTCCATCGCCGGGGCGCGGTCCGGACGGACGCCGGTGGTGGAGAGCGCGCGAACCACGGCGTACTCGCTCCTGGCCATGGCCGCGGCGGCCAACGGCGCGATGCTCGCGGCCATCCTGGCGAACGACTTCTCCATCGGCTACGTCGCCGAGAATTCCAGCCGGGCCACCCCCACGTTCTTCAAGGTGCTCTCCCTGTGGTCGGCGGACGAAGGGTCGCTGCTCCTGTGGAACCTGATCCTGGCCGGCTACATCGCCGCCGTGGCCTTCCGGTTCCGGCGCCGCCGGCCCGAGACCTTCCCGTGGGCGATGGCCGTCCTGTACGCCGTGCAGGCGTTCTACCTGGTTCTGGTGCTCGGGCCCACCCGGCCCTTCGCCACGCTGGGCGCCGTGCCCGCGGATGGACGCGGTCCGCTGCCTCTGCTGCAGAACCACCCGCTCATGGCGGTGCATCCGCCGTTCCTGTACCTGGGGTTCATCGGGTTCACCGTGCCGTTCGCCTTCGCCATGGCGGCCCTGCTCACGGGCACGCTCTCGGATCGGTGGATCCGCGTGACCCGGCGGTGGACGCTGGCCGCGTGGCTGTTCCTCACCGTGGGCCTGGTGCTCGGGGCGCTGTGGTCCTACGGGGTGCTGGGATGGGGCGGGTACTGGGCGTGGGATCCGGTGGAGAACGTCGCCCTGCTGCCGTGGCTGATGGGCACGGCCTTCCTGCACTCGGTGATGATCCAGGAGCGCCGGGGGATGCTGAAGGTCTGGAACCTGTCGATGGTGGTGGGGGCGTTCGCCCTGACCACGTTCGGGACCTTCCTGACCAGGGGCTCGATCCTGTCCTCCGTGCATGCGTTCGCCCAGTCGCCCGTCGGGCCGATGTACCTGGGGTTCCTGGTGGTCGTCCTGGCCGGGGGGTTCGGACTGATCGCGGCCCGGTCGTGGCGGCTGCGGTCCGAGGGACGGTTCGACTCGGCCCTGTCCCGTGAGTCGGCGTTCCTGGGCAACAACCTGGCCCTGCTCTGCATCACGCTGGTGGTGCTCGTGGGCACGATCTTCCCGTTGATGGTCGAGGCCATCACCAACCGCCAGGTCACCGTCGGCGGGCCCTACTTTAAGCAGACCACCATCCCGGTGTTCCTGCTGTTGCTGTTTCTGATGGGGATCGGGCCACTGCTTCCCTGGCGGCGAGGGTCGGCCGAGCAGCTCCGGGATCGAGCGCTCGCCCCGGCAACCGTGGCCGCTGTGGTGATCGTCGTGCTGGCGTTGCTCGGCGTCCGGAACGTCGCCGCCCTGGCCGCGTACGGCCTGGCGGCGTTCGTGCTCGTCGGCAACGCGGGCGAGGCCGTGCGGGGCATCCGGGCGCACGCCCGGGCCACTCACGCCTCCCCGGCGGGCGCCATCCGCGGGGCCGTGGTCCGAAACCGCAGGCTCTACGGCGGGCTGGTGGTGCACGTGGGCATCGCCATCATGGCCATCGCCATAACCACCTCATCCGCCTTCGCCCACCAGACGGAGGTCACCCTCAGGCAGGGGGCCGACGCGTCGTTCGTGGGATACACGCTTCGGTACGAGGGCGTGCGGGTGGTGCCGCAGCCTCAGCGAACCGTCTCCATCGCCACCGTCCAGGTCTTTCGAGGCGGAGCGGCGCTGGGCGTGCTCACCCCCTCGATCAACCGGTACCCCTCCTCGGTCGACCCCATCGGCACACCCTCGATCCACTACGGCGTGCTCAAGGACCTCTACTCATC
>JBKPBM010000373.1:0-4827 GCA_046744325.1 Actinomycetota bacterium
GCCTGAGGGAACGGAGAGGGGCGGGAGGCAGGCAACAGGGCGAGGCGGCCTGAGGCCGGCGAGCGCGGGTCTCAGGGCGGAGGAGCGAGGGCACCGGAGGCGTAGGGCGAGTAGCCCGGAAAGAGACGGGAAAACCCTCGAAGGAGGCTGGGCCTTGATCGGGCGAGGCAGTTTGTAGCTCGAGGGAGTTAGGTAGCTCGTCGCGGACGAGCGCCCCAACTCCGAGTAAACGTTCGACGTTGGAAAGGCTCCCTAGCAGGAAAAGCGCGATCTGAGCGAAGGGTGTGAGAACAGATGGACCTCCATGGTCGAGAGAACGTCGAGAGAGAGGCTGGTTGCGCACGCTCGAGGGGGAAGATGGCGGTGAAGCGCAGGGTGATCCTACGGATCGCTACCCTGCTTTTGGCGGGGACTTTGACGCAGTGGGAAGCGACGCCGGCCCAGGCGGCGCCGGCCCTGAAAGTTCTGGCGTTCTCTCAAGAGCTGGGGGCGTCCTCGACGCTTGAGGTGACTAACGACTGCGAGGCGGGATGGCTCCCTCTCAGCGGGACGTTCTCCTTCGCCAGCACGGACGGGACGGCCGAGGGTGTTGACGTGGAGGAGAGCGCCCCAGTCTTCACACTCGGCGGACCGCCCAGTGCTTGGACCACCGTCATCGAGAACGCCGCGTCCTCGATCCAGACCGTGAGCTGGTCGATCCTGTGCGAGCAGGCCTCGGGCACCGTCTACTCCGTCGTGAGCGGGAGCCGCAACGTCTTTCCCTTCACCGAGCCCCAGTTGAAGGTCCCCTGTCCCACCGGGAGCCTCGCCGTCAGCGGCGGGTTCGCGCTGGCGTCGGTGGACAGCTCCGAAGGCGTGGACGTCACCTCGAGCGCCCCGTGGCCGACCTCAGGGGTGCCCCGTGCGTGGCGGGCCAGCTTCGCCAACGAGGGCGTCCCGACGGTGCAGGCCACGGTGTTCGCGGTCTGCCAGGTAAGCCCAGTGCCCGCCCTCAGCATCAAACTGGCTCGGCTGACGATCCCACAGGCCTCAACGGTCACCGCCCGCGCCGTGTGCCCAGTGGGGAAGCTGGCCATCGGCGGGGGGTTCCAGTTCGGCACCTCGGGCGGGACGGACGAGCAGACGGACGTGGTCCACAGCGCATCCTCGGCGGGCATCACCGAGTGGGAGGCCTCGTTCAAGAACAATGCCTCGACCGGTGGGGGGTATACCGGGATCGGGTACGCCGACTGCAGATAGCATTGGCGAGTGACGCCGCCAATCAGGGAACGGCTGAGTTCGCTGTTCCGATGGCGGAGCGAGGGGTACAGCCCTGCCTTTGAGGGCAAATCTTGCCAACAGGTGGCCAACGAACATCTCCCGGCACCGGCGGATGACCTGCGGAAAGGCCTTTGAGGTCGATTCGCTGTCTACCGACAGGATCGGCTCCGGCTCGGCATCGGGGTCCCTCACACCCAGAAACAGGTATGGACGGGCGGAACTGTCCAGGAGCATCATTGCTCGCCTTCCCCTGGTTCGGTGAGGGCTGGCAGCGGAGGTCCTTCCCCCCGAGGTTGCGCTCTCGCCGAGCCCGGAAGGCCTAAACAAGGACTCACAGCGCCTACATCGGGGGAAAGCGAGAACCCACCACTCAGGGGATTGGCGACGGGGGGTTTTGCATGATCTGGTGGCAGTGGGTGGCGGCTGCCTGGGCCACAGGCTTCCTGCTGCTCTGCGCCCTCTTCCACGGTGCCTTTCGGCAGGATCGCGACCAACGCAGGGTTTCTCGTCGGGGGCCGCACGCTGAACTGAGGGCGCCAGGGGCGGAGAGCGCCGGGAGCGAGGAATCCCCGGTCCGGAGGGTGCCCCCCGGCCCCACGCGACACAGTTCCTGTGACGAGCTCCTCACCGCGCCGGCCGGCGGAGGGTCGCTAGGCCCGATGCCAGCGCAAGCACCGTGTCCGGTACCAATGCCGCTGTCCCGCCCGCGAGCGCGTGGACGGCCTCGCCGTGAGTCATCCTCCAGGCGATTCGGGAATTTGAGGGCGCAGCCTGAGTCTCGGTAGGTGAGGTCGCCTCGGCCGCGATGCTAGCCGTTCGCAGGCTCCGCCAGCCAGACGCGCGTCGCTTTTGCCAACGGCTTGCCAACGAACCATGCGGCAGCAGCCGTCAACCGCCGTCAGGATGTTACGCCGAGGCCGAGGGCCTGGCCGTCCACGGTCGCCTTCTGGGGCGAAACGCGGTGCGTTCGTGCCACCACCGGCCAGGGAGGATCGGACAGCGGTTGCCTTTCGTCGATGGCGACGCCTATGGTTCGGAAGTTCGCCACGGAGAGGAGGCCGTCATGGGTGCGCAGGAAGACGCCGAACTGGTCCGCAGAGGGTACGAGGCGTTCATCGCGGGCGACGCGAGTTGGCTGGGCGAGCACCTGCACGAGAATGTGGTGTGGCACGCGCCGGGCCACAACGTGCTCTCCGGCGACTATCGCGGGCGCGACAGCGTGCTCGCGTTCTTCGCCAAGAGCGTGCAGGTGGCGTTGCCGGAATTCGATATGCACGACATCGTCGCGTCCGATGACCACGTCGTGGCCCTGTTGACCATCCAATGGCGTCGACAGGACAATGGCGAGACATTCCAGGATCGCAGCGCCCAGATCTTTCACCTCGAGAACGGCCAGGCGATCGAGGTGTGGACGATGGTCGAGGATCTCGCCGGGTTCGACCGGTTCCTGGAGGGCGCTCCGGCCTAGGTCCCACCGCTGGGGGACTGCGTGTGACCCTAGCGGTCCGATGGGCCCCGGGCTGATGCCGGACCTCGCCGAACGCCACCCGCAACTCGAATCCCAGGGGGCGAGCAAGTATGGCAGCGGGTCTGACTTCTTGGCGTAGCCAGCCTCTCTCCACCCCACCACACGACGAATGGCGGACTCGGATGGGCTCTTCCTGCAGGTCGAGTGAACCGCCCCGGGTTCACCGGAGACTCGGTTCCTTGAGTCCGGGAGTGTAGTCGGGGACCTCCTTTCGATCGTAAGCGGCCTCGAACTCGGCGGGCGGGACGTAGCCGATCGGCTCCAGAAGGCGGCGGTGGTTGAACCAGTCGACCCACTCCAGGGTGGCGTACTCGACTACGTCGATGCCTTTCCACGGACCTCGTTGCCGGATTAGTTCGGTCTTGTACAGCCCGATGGATCGTCTCGGCCATGGCGTTGTCGTAGGAGTCGCCGCGGGACCCCACCGAGGTGACCGCTCCGGCTTCGGCCAGCGCTCGGTGTAGCGGATCGACAGGTACTGGCTGCCCCGGTCGGAGTGGTGCACCAGGCCGTCGAGGGCCTCGCGTCGTCCCCACATAGCCATCTCAAGGGCGTCCAGGGCCAGGCGGTGCGAAGGGACCAGGAGGTCTGCCACCCCACGATGAACCGGCTGTAGGCGTCGATGATGACCGCGGCGTAGACGAACCCGGATCAGGTCGCCACGTAGGTCAGGTCGGCCACCCACAGCTGGTTGGGGTGCGAGGCGGAGAAGTCCCGGTCCGCTAGATCGGCTGGCCTGGGAGCGGCCTCGTCCGGGGTGGTGGTTCGCCGCGTCTTGCCACGGACCGCTCCGTGAAGGCCCAGCTCATGCATGAGGCGTTCCACGGTGCACCGGGCCGCCGCGATGCCTTCCCGGTCGAGCTGGTGCCACACCTTGCGGGCTCCGTAGACCCCGAAGTTGGCGTCGAACACCCGACGGATGTGGACCTTGAGCTCGGCGTCCCCGGAGGGCCCTGGGCGAGGGTGGGCGGGTCCTGGCCTCGTAGTAGGTGGACGGGGCGATCGGCAGCACCTCGCAAATCGGCTCGACCCCGTAGCGGTCCTTGTTCTCCTCGATGTAGGTCATCATCTGGTTGGTCGGCGGTCGAGCTCCGCCCCGAAGAAAGCCGCCGCCGACTTCAGGATCTCGTTGGCCCTGCGGAGCTCCCGGTTCTCGCGCTCCAGGACCTTCAGCCGCTCACGTTCTTCCCTAGTGAGCCCCGGCCGGTGGCCGTCATCGATCTCGGCCGTGCGGACCCACTTGCGGAGCGTCTCGGCCGAGACGCCGAACTTCATCGCGATCGAGGTGATCGCAGCCCACTGCGAGTGGTGCTCGTCTTGGTGCTCGAACACCATCCTGACGGCCTCTCACGGACCTCCTGCGGGTACCTGCTTCGTCGTGTCATGGCTCCAACCTCTCACGAGTCGGAGCCTCCAAGAAACCCGGAACGGTTCACACCTACGCCTCGAACGCCGAGTGTCTGCCGTCGCTCCAGCACTGGCTCCACCGGTACAACCAACACCGTCCTCACATGGCGCATCGGGGAGGTGTGCCCATGTCAGCGCTCAACGATGTCCCGAGGAACTACAGCTGGCAGCCCTGTCAGGAACCGGTCAAGTGAAATCTCCGCGAACGACCGGTCGCCTGATCCATCTGCCCACGGCGAAGCGTGTGTTGCTGCCTCCGGACTTCAGATGCTGTCCCTCAGCCAGGATGTGGATCTCCCAGACTGCAGCGCATGCCGGGCACCGCCATGCCGTTGGCTGGTCGTCATGGGGCTGGTGAGTCGCCGGCGGTCGGCAATGATGGTGGGCGTCCATCTGAAGCCAACTCGTATACCCGGTGGACCTGTCAGGTCAATGCCCAACCTCGGGTAGGGGTGATCAAGGCGGTCATGTGGTCGGTTCCCGCCGGAAACGCGCCTTTCACTTCTGCATACCAACGGAAAGGGCCGCTCGAACCGAGTGCTGCTGACCGCGGACAGCCGCATCATCTCTCGGGACGTTGCCTTCCTCATGCTTCGGCTGGAACGCTCGAAAGGAGAGGCGAACTCGATGAC
>JBKPBM010000274.1:0-3467 GCA_046744325.1 Actinomycetota bacterium
GCCTCTCACGTTCCTGGCGCCATGGGTGAACATCTGGAAGGGACGGAATCCGCTGTGGCGCCGAGCTTGGCCAACATCGCTCGATGTTCGGAGACCCACCGATAGAGGCGCTCGGCGGATCCGGGGAAGGCGGACGCGATCGCGGCAAGGGGCCGCCCACCGGGGAGCCGTCGAAGGAGGGGCGCGAGGGCGGCCCCGGCGGAATGGACCTCGCCGTCGGCCGTCACGAGATGCCAGGATCGCATCCTCGTATGGGGGTCCATGCCTGGCAGGAGGCGTTCGGCCTCCGGGTCCTGCAGGGCGACGGGGCGCAGCCGATGCCTACGGTCCCATCGCAGGATCTTCCGGGCCGACCACCGGCAGAACGGGCACTCGGCGTCGTAGAGGATGACGTCCTTCTCCACTATGACCAGCGTACCCACTGAGCCAGCTTCGGCATTCGGCCCAACCCCCGCTGATACGATTGGCCGCATGTTCCTGCAGGCCTTCTCGGACAACCCGTACGCCACGAATTGCTGGTTGCTGGCGGCGGAAGGGCGCGAGGATGCGGTGGTCATCGACCCCGGGTTCTTCCCCGATCGCGTCCTGGAACTCCTTCGTGCGGCGGACAAGCGTCCGGTGGCTGTCCTGGCCACCCACGGGCACTACGACCACGTCGGGGCGGCGAGCGAGGTCTGCGGTACCGACATCCCCCTGTACATCCACAAGGACGACGAGCTGGCGCTGTCCGATCCCGAGGCGTGGGGAGCCGGCTACCCGCTTCCGAGGGTCAGGCCGAACGAGGTCCGAACGCTGTCCGACGGCGACCTGGTCGAGGCCCCCGGACTGACCTTCGAGGTCCTGCACACGCCGGGCCACACCCCCGGGAGCGTGTGCTTCCGGCTCCCGGAGCTGGTGTTCACCGGCGACCTGGTGTTCCGGGGGTCGATCGGACGCTCGGACTTCCCGAACTCCTCCCCCGAGGCCATGGTGGCCAGCCTCCGGCGGTTCCTGGAGCTGCCGGACGACATGGACGTCTACCCCGGGCACAACGAGACGACCACGGTCGCCCGCGAGCGCGCCACCAATCCATTCCTGCTCCAGCTGGGCTGATCCCATGGACCAGTCTCCGCCGAGAGGCACCCAGGACTTCCTGCCGCCCGCCGGCAGCCGCATGCGCGCGTTGTACGACCGCGCGGCCGGGCTGGCCCGGAGCTTCGGCTACCAGTACGTGGAGACGCCGGGGTTCGAGCACACCGAGCTGTTCGGCGCGACCTCGGGCCAGAGCAGCGACGTGGTCAGCAAGGAGATGTACACGTTCAAGGATCGCGGTGGCCGGTCGGTGACCCTGCGCCCGGAGGGCACCGCGCCGGTGATGCGCGCCTACCTGGCCCACCAGCACGACCAGCCCACCCCGTTCAAGGCCTACTACCTCACCCGTATGTACCGCTACGGACGTCCGCAGAGAGGCCGGTATCGGGAGCACCGGCAGTTCGGGATCGAGGTGTTCGGCGACGATGGGCCCGGATCGGACGTCGAGGTGATCGTCGTGGGCGACCGGTTTCTCCGGGACCTCGGCCTGTCCCGGTACGAGCTCCAGCTCAACAGCATCGGGGACGAGAACTGCCGGCCGGCGTACCGCGAGGAGCTGATCGCGTTCCTGGAGGCGAACCGCGAGCGGCTTCGCGACGAGCACCGGGATCGGTTCCGGGAGAACCCGCTGCGGGTGCTCGACTGCCGCGACGAGGGATGCCGGGCCGTGGCCGCCGAGGCCCCGAAGATCACCGACCGGCTGTGCGAGCCATGCCGGGAGCACCTCGACGGCGTGCTGGCCGGACTGGAGGAGGAAGGGCTCAAGCCCGTCCTGACCCCGACGCTGGTGCGAGGACTGGACTATTACACGCGCACCGCGTTCGAGTTCGCCAGCGAGGTGCTCTCCGACGCACAGGGCACGCTGTTCGGCGGGGGGCGGTACGACGGGCTGGCCGAGGCGCTGGGGGGTCCGCACGTTCCCGGGGTGGGCTACGGGATGGGGCTGGAACGGGTGCTGATCGCGCTGGAGGACGAGGGCGTGCCGCTGCCCGAGGAGCCCCCGCTCGACATCTTCGTTGTGGCGGTCGGCGACGCGGCGGCTGCTCGTGCCCGAGACGTTGCCCGGGCCCTTCGAGAGGCCGGGCTCGCGGTGGCGTCGTCGTTCGCCGCCCGGCCGCTGAACGCCCAGCTCCGGATGGCCGATCGAAGCGGCGCCCGGTTCGCCGCGATCATCGGAGAGCGCGAGGCCGCGGCGGGCACCGCGACACTCAAGCGCCTGGCCGACGGGCATCAGGAGGAGCTCGGTCTGGACGAGGCGGTCGCGTCGATCCGCGCGCAGATCGAGGCGTCGCCGTGACCGGCCAGCTCGATCGGGGGGAGGGGCTCCCGGGCGGGCGGACCGACATGTGCGGCTCGCTCCGGGCCAGCGACGCCGGGCGGGAGGCGGTCCTCGCTGGCTGGGTGGCCCGAAAACGGGACCAGGGGGGCGTTGTGTTCCTGGACCTGCGCGACCGGGAGGGGGCCGTCCAGGTCGTGGTCCATCTCGAGGAGGGGCAGGATGCCCATCGGCTGGCCTCCGAGACGAAGCTGGAGTCGGTCCTTCGGGTTACCGGTGAGGTCCGCTTCCGGCCGGAGGGAACAACCAACCCCGGGTTGCCAACCGGTGAGGTCGAGGTGGTCGCCCGGACCATCGAGGTGCTCTCGGAATCGGAGACGCCGCCCTTCCCGGTGGAGGACGACGTCGACGTCGACGAGGTCCTGCGCCTGACCTACCGGTATCTGGACCTGCGCCGTCCGCAGATGACGGAGGTCATGCGCCTGCGCCACCGCGCGTTCGCCTCGATCCGGCGGTTCTTCGACGAACGCGGATTCGTCGACGTCGAGACGCCGATGCTGACGAAGAGCACGCCGGAGGGTGCGCGCGACTACCTCGTACCGTCGCGGCTGCAGCGAGGGAAGGTCTACGCGCTTCCCCAGTCGCCGCAGATGTTCAAGCAGCTCCTGATGGTGGCCGGGTTCGACCGCTACTACCAGCTGGTGAAGTGCCTGCGCGACGAGGACCTTCGCGCCGACCGCCACTGGGAGTTCACCCAGCTCGACGTGGAGATGTCATTCGCCACCGAGGAGGACGTCTTCGCGTTGATGGAGGCGATGTTCGTCCAGGTGTGGAACGAAGTCTTCGAGGTCGACCTGAAGGCACCGTTCCCACGGATGACCTACGACGAGGCGATGGCGCGGTACGGCTCGGATAAGCCGGACGTGCGCTACGGGCTGGAGCTGGCCGATCTCACGACGGCCTTCGAGGGGAGCGGGTTCCGGGCCTTCGCGCAGGTCGTGGCCGACGGGGGTCGGGTCAAGGGCTTCGCCGCGCCGGGGGCGGCGTCGTGGTCGCGCAAGGACCTCGATGCGCTCGTCCTCGAGGCGAAGGCGCGGGGAGCCGCCGGCCTGGTGTGGGT
>JBKPBM010000030.1:0-4016 GCA_046744325.1 Actinomycetota bacterium
CCCCCCCCCCCCCCCCCCCCCATTTTCAAGCAGAAGACGGCATACGCGATCAGTATCAATGTCTCGTGGGCTCGGAGATGTGTATAAGAGACAGGGGCTGGGCCTCGGCGATGCGAACGGTCCCGGGGATCGACTCGGACCAGGTCCGCAGCTCCTCGGCCAGGCGTTCCTCATCGGTCTCGGTCAGCCGGTTGAGAAACCGCCGAAAGCTGCCCACCTTCGCCGCCGTCGAGATGAGACGCCTCCGCTCCGGCCGTCGGCTATCCGCTACTGCGAGGCCCGGGGCGACGTGGACGCGGCGGCCGCCTCCTCCGCCAGGCGCTCGACCCGCTTCGCCTCCGGGACCTCCGCAGACTCCTCGAACAGGACCACGCGCCGAGACTTCGAGTACCAGATCATGACCGCCAGCAGCGCCGCAGCCCCCACGGCCACCAGGACCCGGATGGCGAGGTGGCCTGCTCCCGCGCTCCCATACCGCACCACGAGCGGGGCGATCAGCAGGGCCACCAGGTTCATCACCTTGATCAAGGGGTTGAGGGCGGGACCGGCCGTGTCCTTGAACGGGTCCCCGACCGTGTCGCCGATGACCGTGGCCTTGTGGGGATCGGAGCCCTTGCCCCCGTACAGCCCCTCCTCCACCAGCTTCTTTGCGTTGTCCCAGGCCCCGCCGGCGTTCGACAGCATGACCGCCAGCAGCTGCCCCGTGAGGATGGCGCCGGCCAGGAACGCGCCGAGGGCCTCGGCCTTGAGGAAGAACCCCACGATGATCGGGGAGAGCACCGCCAGCAGGCCCGGGGTCATCAGCTCGCGCAGTGACGTCTTGGTGCAGATGTCGACCACTCGGCCGTACTCGGGAAGCTCGGTGCCGTCCATGATTCCGGGGTGCTCGTGGAACTGCTTGCGCACCTCCACCACCACCTGGGAAGCGGCTCTGCCCACGGCCCGGATGGCCAGCGAGGAGAACAGGAAGGCCACCGACCCGCCGATCAACAGGCCCACCAGCACGTCGGGCTGGCTGACCCGCACGCCCAGGAAGTGGAAGCCCGCGTCCTCGAGGATCACCCGGAACGATCCGAACAGCGACGTCGCCGCCAGAACGGCGGTGGCGATGGCCATGCCCTTGGTGATGGCCTTCGTCGAGTTCCCGATGGCGTCGAGCCCGGTCAGGATCTCGGCAGGCCGGCCCTCGAACTCGCCCGACATCTCGGCGATCCCCTGGGCGTTGTCGGAGACGGGGCCGTAGGTGTCCATCGACACGATGACGCCCACCGTGGTCAGCATCCCCATCCCGGTCAGTGCGATGAAGTACAGCTGCTCGTTGATCCCGTTGCCGAGGTAGAAGGCGGCGACGATGGCCGCGCCGATGATCAGGATGGACCACACCGTGGACTCCAACCCGGTGGAGAAGCCCGACAGGATCGTGGTGGCCGGACCGGTCAGCGATGCCTCGGCGATCTCCTTGACGGGCTTGCGCCTGGTCGAGGTGAAGTGCTCGGTTAGGATCTGGATGACCGAGGCCAGGATCAGCCCGAACAGTACGGCCCAAAACGTACGCAGGTCCTTGGTGAAGGTCACCGACAGCAGGAACACGCCGACGGCGGACGCCAGCGCCGAGAGGAAGAAGCCCCGGTTGATCGCCTTCATCCCGTGCTCGGTCTCGCTGCGCGGCGACACCGCCAGGATCCCGATGATCGAGGTGATCACCCCGATGGCCCGGACGAACAGCGGGAACATCACCCCCACGATCGCGCCCTGCTTCGAGTTCGCGAACGCGGCGGATCCCAGGATGATCGCGGCCACCAGGGTGACCTCGTAGGACTCGAACAGGTCGGCGGCCATCCCGGCGCAGTCGCCCACGTTGTCGCCGACGTTGTCGGCGATGACCGCCGCGTTCCGAGGGTCGTCCTCGGGGATGCCCTTCTCCACCTTTCCGACCAGGTCGGCACCGACGTCGGCCGCCTTGGTGAAGATGCCGCCGCCGACCCGCATGAACATCGCCAGCAGCGCGCCCCCGAACCCGAACCCCACCAGCACGCTGGTGGCGTCCGTCCGGTAGATCAGGACGATGGCCGTCGCGCCGAGGAGCCCCAGGCCGACGGTGAACATGCCGGCCACGCCACCGGCCCGGAAGGCGATGCGCATGGCCCTGCGCAGGCCCGACTCCCGCGCGGCGTTGGCCGTCCGGACGTTGGCCCGGACCGCCAGCCACATGCCGGCGAACCCAGTGATCGCCGAGAAGCACGCGCCCAGGATGAACGCGAGGGAGCGCCCGAAGCGGATGGAGAGCCCGGAGTGGACCGCGTTCTTGTCGACGGGCAGGATGAAGAACAGCAGCAGCGTGAGGATGCCCATGAAGATGCCCACCGTCCTGAACTGGCGCTTCAGGTACGCGCTCGCCCCTTCCTGGATGGCCTTGGCGATCTTCTTCATGGTGGGGGTGCCCTCGGGCTGGGCGAGCACCTCGCGGCGCAGATAGCCGGCGAACAGCAGGGCGACGAGGGAGATCCCCAGGATGATCCACAGGGAGGCGGTGTCGAAGGTCCTGAAGACGGCGTTGATCGCCCCGCCTTCCTGGGCAAGGAACGGCATCTCGAATTCCTCCTGGCGTCGTTGTCGGGATGGCGCGTGTCGTGCCCGGGCGGTACGGTGAATGCCCAGGTCGGGCGCCGATTATAGCGAGTCAGGGTATTCCTCTCCCGCCTGCGCCCGTCCGGGGGACTCGGGTGGGGTCTCCTCGATCTGGGTCTCACGCCGCCGACGCGCGGCCGCTGGGATCGCCAGGCGAAGGAATGTCGGCGCGAGGAGCGTCGACACCACGACGGCGGCCACCAGGACCGAGAAAGCGTCCTGGTCGAAGATCCCGGCGGCAAGACCGGCCGATGCAACCACGAGGGTCACCTCGTTCCGAGGCAACATCCCCAACCCCACCTGGACCCGCTCTCGAGCGCCAAGCGCTGCGGCACCGAGCCCGCACCCGACGACCTTGGCGACCAGCGTGACGCCGATCACCGCGAGCGCCATCCACAGCCGTCCCGAGAGCACGCGACCCGGATCCATCCGTGCCGCGGAGATGACGAAGAAGAACGGCACAAGGAAGTCGAACAGGGGCTGCATCCGTCGGTCCAGGTTGAACCGCTCACGGGTGTCAGCCAGCATCATGCCCGCCACGAACGCCCCGACCAGTGCGGCCAGCCCCACCTGCTCCGCCAACGCCGCCAGCCCCAGGCACAGGGCCAGGGCGAGGACGAACGGCGAGCGCCCCACGCGTGGCCGGTCGAGGAGGTCTGGGTGGCGCCGGGCCAGGCGAGCGCCGAGCGAGAGGACACCGACCAGGAATGCCGCTGCACCTGCCAGCCCGATCAGGACTCCGCCGACCGAGGATCCACCCTTGCCCACGCCTTCCACCAGCGGGAAGAGCGCCAGGGCGATCACGTCGTCGAGGACGGCAGCCCCGAGGACCACGCGGGCCTGACTCGAGGAGATCAGCCCAAGCTCCTGGAAGACGCGGGCGGCGACCCCGACGCTCGACGCGGCCAGCGCCGTGCCGGCCAGCAGCCCTTCGTGCAAGGGCGCACCGAAGGCGAGGAAGACCCCGAGGCCGCTCAGGACCGCCAGGGCGACACCGGAGACGCTGGTGAATAGGGCGCTCCACCCCACGCGAACCAGGTCGGAGAGCGGCGTCTCCAGACCCACGGTGAACAACAGGATCACCACGCCGAGGTCAGCAAGGACCGTGGTGGACTGGGTGATCTTCACTACCCCGGCCACGTGAGGGCCGAGGAGCACCCCCACCAGGAGCTCGCCGGCGATGGCCGGTAGGCTGAGCCGGACGAAGACCTCGGCGGCGGCCTTGGCCGCCACGAAGATCACGAACACCTCGAGGATCACGTCCACGTCGCGCGGCCCCAGCTCCATGTTCCTGCGGCGGCTCGGCGCGAGTGCTGGTGCGCCGGGCCCTCCCCCCTCCATCCAGGGTGGAGGGCGTGCCGACCAGACTTCCCGGCGCTCCTTGAATG
>JBKPBM010000296.1:0-3136 GCA_046744325.1 Actinomycetota bacterium
CCCACCACGACCACGCGGTCCCGCACACGGAGCACGTCCACCGGAGATCCGTAGAGCCGGGTCAGGGTCTCGCTGGTAAGCACCTCGTCGGCCGGGCCGACCGCCCAGGTACGGCCGGCGAAGTAGAGCACCCGATCGGCCAGGCTCAGGATGGGGTTCACGTCGTGGGTGACGAACACCACCGTCGTTCCGTGTTCCTTGCGGAGGCGGTCGAGCACTGCGACCACGATCCCCTGGTACGCCAGGTCGAGCGACAGCAGGGGTTCGTCGCACAGGAGCAGGGCCGGGCGGGACACGATGGCCTGGGCCACCCGAAGGCGCTGCTGCTCGCCCCCGGACAGCAGGCCGAGCGGCGTGTCCGCGTAGGGCTCGGCTTCGACGGCCGCGAGCGCCTCCTCCAGCCGTTCACGGCGAGCGCGCGAGGGGATCCCCGGCCCCCACCGATGCCCGTCAAGGCCCAGCGCCACCAGATCGCGCCCGCGGAGGGGAAGCGACCGGTCGAAGGCCCGTTGCTGCGGGATGTAGCCGACCAGCGGGCTCCCCCGCTGGGGTGGGGCGCCGAGCACCAGGACCCGTCCCTCGCTGGGCCGCTCGAGCCCGAGGAGCACGCGCAGGAGCGAGGTCTTCCCCACCCCGTTCCCGCCCAGGATGGCCAGGAACTCCCCGGCCGGCACGCTCATGGTGAGCCCCTCCCACAGCGCGCGGCTTCCATAGCGAAGGGATGCCTCCTCCACCTCCACGGCCGGCGGTGACGATGCGCTCATCCACCGAGCGCCTTTGCCAGCGCCCGCACCTGGGCCACCTGCCATGCCACGAACGACATCCCGCGAGGAAGGGTCTCGGTGACGGCGACGACCGGGATGCCGTTGGCGGCCGCCAGCGTCTGGAGCCGCTGGGTGATCGGGGAGGTCGCCTGGCGGTTGTACAGCAGCACTCGGACCCGGCGCCCGGTGAGGAGGGACTCCATCGCAGCCACCGCCTGGGGCGACGGCTCGCTCCCCTCCTCGATCGCCCTGGCGAAGTCCGCCGGGGTGGCCGAGACCAGGGCTGCCGCCTCCAGCAGGTACTGGGGGACGGGCTCGGTGTACGCGACGGGCGTCCCCGCGTAGGCTCGCCCGATCGCGTCGACCGCCTGGTCCAGCGGACGCAGGGAGGCGACGAAGCTCGACTCCTGGGCCTCGAAGGCGGCCCCGTGGGCGGGGTCGGCTCGAGCCAGCCCCGAGGCGATGGCCCTCGCGATCTCGGGCACCCGCGGGACGTCGTACCACAGGTGCGGATTGGCGTTAGCCCCGCTGATCCCCAGGACCGAGGAGACCGTGATCACCTGGCGGCGCTCCGACGGCGCCGCCGCCAGCAGGCGATCCATCCACGCGTCGTACCCCAGGCCATTGTCGATGACCACATCGGCGTCGGCGACCAGCCCGGCCGTCGCCGTCCCCGGGTCGAACAGGTGCGGATCGGCGTTGGGGTCCGACAGGATGGAGGTCACCTGCACGTACCGGCCACCGAGATGCCGGGCGATGTCGCCGTAGACGTTCTCGGCGGCGACCACCGCCACCGGGCCGGCCGCTCCCGGGGATCCTCCTGCCCTCGCGCACGCCGGCAGCGTCGTCGCGCCCAGGGCGATCAGGAGGGCAGCGTCGATCAGTCGCGCCCTTCTCGTTCGTGACACCATGTGCATCCAGGAAACAGGGCGCCGCTCGTATTGTCTAAGGCGCATCCGTGCATACGATCCGGGGGTGACCGTGCACGTCGAGCAGCCGGCGCAGCAATCCGGACGGGTCGACGTCCGTGGCTACGACGCCGCGGGCGAACTGGTCCGGGCCCTCACCGCGCCCGTGCGGCTGGCCATCATCGATCTGCTGGCCGACCGGTCCCTCTGCGTGCACGAGCTGGTCGACGCCCTGGCCATCTCCCAGCCACTGGTCAGCCAGCACCTTCGTGTCCTGCGGGGCGCCCGACTGGTCAGCACCGAGCGCCGGGGCCGCGAGGTGGTCTACGGCCTGGCCGACCGGCACGTGGCGCACATCGTCCGCGACGCGGTCAAGCACGCCGGCGAGCGCTGATCGCCGATCCCTCGAGATCCTTGCCTTGCCGTGCGCGAGGGCGCACGCTCTTGTCCCCCAAGGGTAGGGAGGTAACGACATGATCGGGATCGTCGGGATCGACGCCGGTGACACCGCGTTCGTCCTGGTCAGCGCGGCCCTGGTCGCGCTGATGACCCCAGGACTGGCGTTCTTCTACGGCGGGCTGGTCCGCCGGAAGAACTTCCTGGCCATCATGATGCAGAGCTTCATCTCGATGGGCGTGGTGACCACGATCTGGGTGCTGGTGGGCTATTCGCTCGCCTTCTCCGGCGATGTGGGGGGGATCATCGGGAACCTCGACTGGATCGGGCTTCGTCATGTCGGGCAGGCTCCCGGGCCGTGGGCGCCGACCATCCCCGCGGCAGCGCACTTCGTGTTCCAGGAGATGTTCGCCATCATCACCCCCGCCCTGATCACTGGGGCCTTCGCCGACCGGGTGCGGTTCAAGAGCTATCTGAAGTTCCTGGTCCTGTGGAGCCTGCTGGTCTACGTGCCGTTGGTGCACTGGATCTGGGGCGGCGGCTTCCTGGCGAAGTGGGGTGCTCTCGACTTCGCCGGTGGGATGGTGGTCCACACCAGCGCGGGGTTCGCCGCCCTGGCTTCGGTGTGGGTGGTCGGCGCCCGGAAGTTCCTGCCCGGTGAGCGGACCCTGCCCCATAACGTGGCCTTCGTCGCCCTGGGCACCGGCCTGCTGTGGTTCGGCTGGTTCGGCTTCAACGCCGGGTCTGCCCTGGCCGCCAACGGTGTGGCCGCGCAGGCCTTCGTCAACACGGACATCGCCGGGTCGATCGCCATGTGCACGTGGTTGGCCATCTCCTGGAAGCGGGAGGGCAAGCCAAGCCTGGTGGGGGCGTTCACGGGCGCCGTCGCCGGACTGGCCTGCATCACCCCGTGTGCCGGCTACGTGCCCACGTGGGCCGCGTTCCTGGTCGGCCTGCTGGCCGGGTCGGTGTGCTACACCGCCGTGGAGTTCCGTGGCCGGAGGAAGTGGGACGACGCGCTGGACGTGTGGGCCGCGCACGGGGTGGGCGGGCTGATGGGAACGATCC
>JBKPBM010000079.1:0-9823 GCA_046744325.1 Actinomycetota bacterium
CTAGCATCTCCACCCGCGGCTCCAGCTCGGCGAACGCGGGAGACTCCCGATGGATCGGCCAGTAGTCGTCGGCCTCGACGCTTTCGACGTCCAGGGGCTGCCCCAGGACGTTGTAGACGTGGCCCAGGACCTTCTGTCCAACGGGAACGCGGATCGGCGCGCCGGTGGTGTCCACTGGAGCCCCTCGCACGACGCCGTCGGTCGGGCGCATGGCGATCGCCCGGACCGTCGAGTCCCCGATGTGCTGGGCCACCTCGCACACGATCGTGGAAGTCTCGCCCTCGAGGGTCCGTTTCAGCTCGAGGGCCGTGTGGATCTCGGGAAGCTGGTCCGGTGGGAAGTCGACGTCGACCACCGGGCCGATCACCCGCACCACGTGCCCCTGCGCCCTGCCGTTCCCGTTTGCATCAGCCATCTGGGATCACTGCCTTTCGGTCGCTACTCTCCGGACGCCTGGCGCAGGGCCTCGGCCCCGCCGACGATCTCCATGATCTCGGTGGTGATCTCGGTCTGGCGGGCCTGGTTCGCCTGCCGCACCAGCACCTTGATCAGCTCCTCCGCGTTCTCCGTGGCCGCGCTCATGGCCCGTCGCCGCGCGGCGTGCTCGGCCGCCGCCGATTCCAGCAGCGCGTCGAACACGCGCGTCTCCACGTACCTCGGCAGCAGTGCGGTCAAGAGCGCGTCCGGCTCCGGTTCGAACAGGTATTGGGTGGACAGCATGTGCTCGGGCGGCGCCTCCACCTCCTGCACCACCATGGGGACGAACCGCTTGGCCACCGCGGTCTGTCTGACGGCGGAGATGAAGTCGGTGTACACGCCGTGGATCTCGTCGACCCGGCCATCCTGGTACTGCTCGATCATCGCGTCGGCGATCTCCTTGGCGTGGTCGTAGGTGGGCGTCTCGGAGAATCCGGCCCAGGTCGCCTCCATCGGGCGGCCCCGGAACCGGAAGTACGAGATGCCCCTGCGGCCGGTAACGAACAACTTCGGTTCCTTCCCCTCCCGCCGCAACAGGGACAGGAGCTCCTCGGCCCGCTTGAACACGTTGGCGTTGTAGGCGCCGGCCAGCCCCCGGTCCGAGGTCACGATGAACACAGCCGCGGCCGTCCGGTCGGCGCGTTCCTCCAGCAGCGGATGCCCCAGGCTCGAAGACACGGCGGCCACGTCGGCGATGGCGGCGGTCAGTCGCTCGGCGTAAGGACGGGCCTGTTCCACTCGCTGCTGGGCCTTCATGATCCGCGACGCGGCGATCAGCTCCATGGCCCGGGTGATCTTCATCGTCGACTGGACCGAGCGGATCCGCCGCCTGACCGTCCGGAGCTTCGCGCCCATGTGCCGTTCCCGTCCCCTACCCCGGCAGCTGCGTGCCGCCGGGAGCCTCGGCCGCCGGACCGGCCTTCCTCTGGTACTCCTCGGCCGTGGGGCGGCGGAACTTCTTGAGGGCCTCCTGCTGCTCCTCGGTCAGCGCCTCGGCTGCGGCCTCCTTCAGGGGCGGGGCTCCCTCGGAGGTCTGGAAGGTCTGCCGGAACTCGGCGATCGCGGCCCGCAGGGCCTCGGCCAGGTCGTCCGGGAGCTGGCCGGTCTCGCCGATGCGCTGGCCGATCTCGGGGTGGCGCGACTCCACGAACGTCAGGAACTCGGACTCGAACCGCCGCACGTCTCCGACCGGCGCGTCGTCGACGAACCCGTTGGTGACCATGAAGATGCTCATGACCTGCTGAGCGACCCCCATGGGACGGTACTGGGGCTGCTTGAGGACCTCGACCACCCGCGTCCCCCGGTCGATCTGGGCCTGGGAGGCCCTGTCCAGCTCGGAGCCGAATGTGGCGAACGCCTCGAGCTCGCGGAACTGCGCGAGGTCAAGTCGGAGGCGCCCGGCCACCTGCTTCATCGCCTTGATCTGCGCGTTCCCGCCCACCCGCGACACCGAGATGCCCACGTTGATGGCCGGGCGGACCCCGGCGTTGAACAGGTCTTGCTCGAGGTAGATCTGGCCGTCGGTGATCGAGATGACGTTGGTCGGGATGTAGGCCGAGACGTCGCCGCCCTTGGTCTCCACGATGGGCAGGGCGGTGAGCGATCCGCCGCCCAGCTCGTCGGACAGCTTGGCCGCGCGCTCGAGCAGCCGGGAATGGAGGTAGAACACATCGCCGGGATAGGCCTCGCGCCCAGGCGGCCGGCGCAGGAGCAGCGAGAGCTCTCGGTACGCCTCCGCCTGCTTCGACAGGTCGTCGTAGATGGCCAGGGCGTGCTGGCCCTGGTACATCCAGCTCGCCCCGATGGCGGCGCCCGCGTAGGGGGCGATGTACTTGAACGAGGCGGGGTACGACGCTGCGGCGTTGATGACCACCGTGTACGCCAGGGCCCCGTTCTCCTCCAGGGCCCGGACGACCTCGGCGATGGTCGACCCCTTCTGACCGATGGCCACATAGATGCACTTGACCTGCCGCTTCGGATCGCCGCTCTCCCAGTTCTCGCGCTGGTTGATGATCGTGTCGATAGCGATGGCGGTCTTGCCGGTCTTCTGGTCGCCGATGATCAGCTCGCGCTGGCCCCGTCCGATCGGGGTCATCGCGTCGATGGCCTTGACCCCGGTCTGCAGCGGCTCCTTGACCGGCTGGCGCTGGACCACGGATGGGGCCTGGATCTCGAGGTTGCGCAGCCCCTCCTCGACGATCGGGCCCTTGTCGTCCACGGGACGCCCCAGCGGATCGACCACCCGGCCGAGCAAGCCGTCGCCGACCGGCACCGACAGGATGCGGCCGGTCTGCTTGACCGGGTCACCCTCCTCGATCTGCGAGGCCTCGCCCAGGATCACGCAGCCGATCACGTCCTCGTCAAGGTTGAGCGCCACGCCCAGGAGTCCGCCCGGGAACTCCAGCAGTTCGTTGGCCATGGCCCGAGGCAGTCCCTCGACGAACGCCACGCCGTCGCCGGCCGCGGTTACCCGCCCGACCTCCTCGCGTTCCATCGTCGGGGTGAAGCCCTCCACGTACTTGCGGAGCGCGGCGGTGATCTCCTCCGCCGAGATGGTCAGTTCCTCGGTCACCTCACGTCATCCCTTCTGGCCTGCCCGTGACAGCTGGCTCCGGGCGAGCTCGAGCTTGCGCCTCACGGTCCCGTCGAACACCTGGTCGCCCACCCGGACCACGACGCCACCGATGACCGAGGGATCCACCAGCACCTTGAGCTCGACCGGCCGGCCCGTGGCCCGCTCCAACGCGTTGAGCAGGCGGTCCCGCCGCGCGGCGTCGAGCGGCACCGCGGTCCGGACCTCGGCGAGGGCCGCCTGGCGCTTGGCCGCGGCGACCTCGGCCAGCATCCCCACGATCTTCGGAAGCTCCCGGCCCCTCCCCTGATCGATCAGGAACCCCAGCAGTCCGACCGCGTGGCGGCTGGCCCGATCCCCCAGCAGGTCCTGGACCAGCGCTCGCTTCCGGTCGGCTGGCAGCTGGGGGTTGGTCAGAGCCTCGCGCAGGTCCGAGCGCGACTCGACCGTCTTGCCGAACCGGAACAGCTCGTCCTCGACCTGTTCGAGCTGGTCCTCGGCCTGGGCCACGGCGAAGATGGCCTCGGCGTACCCCCGGATCATTCGATCGCGCTCGGCCATGCGGCGTTCCTAGTCCCCGCTCCCGGATGAGCCGTGGCCGTTCCCATTCGACCGGCCGGTGGCCGCCAGCTCGTCGATGTACTGATCGACCAGGCGACGGTGCCGGTCGCTGTCCAGCGACTCGCCCACCACCCGTCCGGCCAGGTCAAGCGACAGCTCGGCCACCTGGCTCCGGAGCTCCTGGAAGACCCGGTCGCGTTCGGCCCGGATGTCGTCCTGGGCCCGGGCCACGATGCCCTGGGACTCCTGTTCGGCCTTCCGGGTCAGGTCCTGGCGCACGCTCTCGGCGGTCCTGCGCCCTTCCTCGATGATGCGGTTCGCCTCCTCGCGGGCCCCGGCGAGCTGGGTCCGGTAGTCCGCGAGCATGTGGTCGGCCTCTGAGCGGGCGGCCTCCGCCTTCTCCAGATCTCCCTGGATCTTCTCCCGGCGTGCCTCCAGCATCTGGTTAAGCCGGGGGAACACCCACTTCCACATGAAGGCGAACAGGATGAAGAACGCCACGGCGCCGAGCAGCAGCTCGGAGGCCTTGGGGTAGAGCAGGTCCTTGCCGCTCTCGGAGATGGCCACGACGGCGCGCATTCGCCCACCTCCCTCAGATGATGAACGACAGGACGAACCCGATCAGGGCCAGCGCCTCGATCAGGCCGATGCCGATGAACATCGTGCCCCGAACCAGGCCGGCTGCCTCGGGCTGCCTGGCCATGGCCTCGACCGACTTGCCCATCAGCACCCCGATCCCGATGCCGGGGCCGATGGCGGCCAGGCCATACGCCAGGCCCTTCCCGATCGAGCTCACGTCGCCGGTGGTGGCGGCGACCAGCCCGATGACGTGGCTCACCAGTCCAATCATGTGCCCTCCTTGTCGAACATCAGTGCTCCGATGCCATCGCCCCGGCGATGTACGACGCCGAGAGCATGCTGAAGATGAAGGCCTGCAGGCTGGCCACGAAGATCTCGAACCCCACCAGCGCGATGCCGATCCCGTACGACACGATCCCGAGCACGTACGGGATCCCCGCGACCAGCGCCAGCGAGCCGAGGAAGAACACGGACAGCAGGAAGTGACCGGCAACCATGTTGGCGAACAGACGGATGGTCAGGGTGATCGGCCGCAGGATGATCACCGAGAAGATCTCGATCGGGGTCAGCAGGAGGTACAGCACCTTGGGCGCGCCCGGCGGGAACATCACGATCTTCAGGTAGCCCAGCAGGCCGTGCCGCTTGATCCCCACCCCGTTGTAGACCACCCACGAGGTCAGGGCCATCACCAGGGGGAAGGCCAGCCGCGAGTTCAGCGGGAAGCCGACCCCGGGGATCACCTCGAGGATGTTCCCCAGGAAGATGAAGAAGAAGAACGTGGAGAGCAGTGGCAGCCACCCCAGACCCTCCGACCCGATCATCTGCATGACGATCTGCTGGCGCACGAAGTCGACGCCGGCCTCCATGACCAGTTGGAACTTCCCCGGGATCAGCTTGGGCTTGCGGAAGGCCAGGACGAACAGCGCGATGAACACGACGAAGACGATCGTCAGGAGGAAGGAGATGAAGTTGTAGCAGGTGATGCCGTGGCCGAACCAGCACGGCCACACGAAGTCCTTGGTGGTGGGTTTCTCGAACGGGGCCGCCAGGATTCCGGGGAGGCCAGCCACCAGTCCGGCCCTCACCGCGTCACCCGGACGCCCAGGGGGGTCTTCACCGTCGTCGCCCCGATCTGCAGCTCCGCCCCCACCCCCCTGGCCAGAAGCCTCATCTCGAAGGCCAGCAGGAGCAGGGTGGCCGGGATGACGGCCAGGCCGAAGGCGAGCGGGGAGAAGAAGGCAAACCGATCGAGCACGACCATGATCCCCACGATCACGCCGAGCCGGACGACGAAGCCGACCATCGCCACCGCGTAGAGCACGGTCAGCGAGATGCGCGCCGCCCTCGCCAGCGACAGGCCGTTGGCCGCGAAGTTGAGCCCCACGACCGCGATCCCGATCGCCGCGGACCAGCCAACGTCCCAGCCGGCCGCGAGGGCTCCGATCAACAGGGCTGCGACGAATGCCGGAGGGGCCAGCGGCAGGGCCCTGCGGACCAGCATCCGTTCAGGCTCTGCGACCGTCATGTTCTCCCCTGCCGTACCTGAGATAGACGAGGTAGATCCCCAGTCCCGCGCCCACCAGCATGCCGATCGCGGTGAACACCTTGGTCGTGCCGGCGAGCCAGTCGATCAGCCACCCGATCCCTCCCCAAACCAGGATCCCCGAGAGCAGGGTTCCACTGATCGCCCACCCGGTGGACATCCCGGCCCAGGCATCCGCGTTGTCTGGTCGGCCGGCCCCCAAGGCGATGCTGAGTATATCGACCGGCCTGAGGGCGCGTCAAAGCTCAACCGAGTGCGTTTCCGCAGGTAGATGCCCCTTTTTCCATCGAGTCCATGGAGCTTGTGAAAACTTTCACGAGCTCCCATGGCGCCCTCAGGCTTGGCCGGCGGACGCCTCGGACACCGACCCCGCATCCGAGGAGCCCTCGGGGCGCATGGCACCATCCGTGACCATCGCCGCGTCCGCCCGGGCCGCGGCCCTCCTTCGGACCCCGCTCAGGATCCGCTGGGGTACGAAGGTCGCCGCGATCAGCACCAGGGATCCACCCACGATCGCTCCCACCACCTCTCGCCCGTTGATCAGGGCCACCGCCAAGGCGGACCCGGCCAGCAGGGCGCTCCAGAAGTACATGATCAGCACCGCGCGCCGGTGGCTGTGCCCGATCTTCTGCAGCTGGTAGTGGATGTGCTCCTTGTCCGGGGCGAACACGGGGCGACCGTGGCGGAGCCGCCGAACGATGGCCATCGCCACGTCCGCGAGAGGCACCGCCAGGACGATGGCGGGGATCAGAACGGGGATGGAGAACGCGGCGATGTCTCCCCCGGACGGCTGGATGGTCCTGCCCACACCGGACACCGTGGCCGCCGCCAGCAGCAGCCCCAGCTGCATGCTCCCCGAGTCGCCCATGAAGATCCGGGCGGGGTGGAAGTTGTACGGCAGGAACCCGACCGCCGCGCCTGCGGCCATCGCCGACAGGAGGGCGGCCGTCGTCGACGACGTGCCGAACGGTGACGGCGTGACGTAGATCCAGGCGAAGAAGGCGACCGAGGCGATGACCACGATCCCGGCGGCCAGGCCGTCCAGCCCGTCGATCAGGTTCATCCCGTTGACCAGGATCAGGACCCAGGCAACGGTCAGGGGCACGGCCAGATCGGAGCCGAGAGAGATGACGCCCTGAGTGGGGAACCAGAAGAACAGCAGCTCCACGCTGGACAGGATCAGGATCCCGGCCGCCAGGATCTGGCCCGCCGCCTTGGCCGGGGCGGACAGCGGGCGCACGTCGTCGACCGCGCCCACCAGCGTGACCACCAGCAGGGCGATCAGCGTTCCCTCAAGCTCCGAGGACTGCCGGAAGACCGTCCTGAACTCAGGGATCACGTACGCGGCCAGCAATCCCGCGACCACGCCCGCCAGGATGCCCAGGCCACCCAGCGTCGCGGTGGGCTTCGGATGGACCTTGCGCTCCGATGGCCGGTCGATCGCCCCGAACTTCAGGGCCAGCCACCGAACCAGCGGTGTCACCACCACGGTCGCACCAGCGGCGGCCAGGAACACCCAGACGTAGTCGCGGAGCAATGGAGCTACCCGGCGTAGGCCGGGAACCGGCTCATCAGCTCGCGAACGGTGCCGCGAGCTCGTTCCTTCACCTCGCCGTCCTCCGGACGCCCGAGCACCTCGCCGATGGTCCGGGCGATGACGTCCATCTCGGGTTCGTCCATCCCCAGCGTGGCCGGCCCCGGCGTGCCCACGCGGATCCCCGAGGCGGTCAGCGGGGGGAGCGGGTCGAACGGGATGGCGTTCTTGTTCAGGGCGATCCCGGCCTCCTGGCAGGCGGCCTCGGCGTCGGCGCCGGTCACCCCGATCGGCTGCAGATCGATCAGGGCCAGGTGCGAATCCGTTCCCCCCGAGACCGGCCGCAGTCCCTGGTCGGCCAGCCCCGCCGCCAGGGCGCGGGCGGTCCGGACGGTCCGCTCCGCGTAGTCCTTGAACTCGGGCTGCATCGCCTCCTTCAGGCAGACGGCCTTCGCCGCGATGCAGTGCTCCAGAGGCCCACCCTGCATCATGGGAAACACGGCCTTGTCGATGGCCTTGGCGTGCTCGGCCCGGCACAGGATCATGGCCCCCCGGGGCCCGCGCAGGGTCTTGTGCGTGGTGAAGGTGACCACGTCGGCATGGGGCACGGGACTGGGATAGGCACCGCCGGCCACCAGGCCGATGAAGTGCGCCGCGTCGACCATGAACAGCGCCCCGACCTCGTCGGCGACCTGCCGGAACGCGGCGAAGTCGATCACCCGTGGGTAGGCGGTGAACCCGGCCAGGATCAGGCGGGGGCGGTGCTCGAGGGCGAGGTCCCGCACCCGATCCATGTCGATGAGCTCGGTGTCCTTGTCCACCTCATAGCCCACGAACGAGAACCACTTGCCCGAGAAGTTCACCGGAGACCCGTGCGTGAGGTGGCCTCCGTGGGGAAGGACCAGCCCGAGGACCTTGTTCTTCTCCGGCTCCTTGGGATCCAGGAACGCGCCATAGACGGCCATGTTCGCCTGGGCACCGGCGTGGGGCTGGACGTTGGCGTGCTCGGCTCCGAACAGCTCCTTGGCCCGTTCGATGGCCAGGGTCTCGGTGACGTCGACGAACTGGCAGCCGCCGTAGTAGCGACGGCCCGGGTAGCCCTCGGCGTACTTGTTGTTCATGGTCGAGGACAGGGCGGCCAGGACGGCGGGGCTGGCGTAGTTCTCCGAGGCGATCAGGCGAAGGGTGGTCCGTTCCCGATCGAGCTCGTCGGCAATGGCCCGGGCCACCTCCGGGTCGGTCTCCTTGAGCACGCCCCAGTCCGCCGCGAAGTCCCTCATCGCTCGCCGCCTTTCGCCGTTCGCTCGCTCTCTTCCTCCCAGAGCTCCTCGGTCGCCCCCGGCTCCTCCACGGGGCCGAACACCTGGTCCATGATCCGGTCGGTCAGCGTCTCCACCTCCCAGGCCGTGGCCCGGTAGGACTCGATGGACAGGCCGAGAGGGTCGGCGACGTCCTCGTCGGCCAGGACCGGTGGGTCCGTCCGGCGGAGGCGATCCGCGCGCTCCACCGCGTCGATGAGCCGGCGCTCTGGGTCGTCGGAGGTCTCCCAGCCGCCATCGGCGGCCTGAGCCTGGTCCAGCAGGAGGACCAGCTCCTTCATGGTGAAGGCACGTGGGAACGCGTCGGGAGCCAGCCACGAGACGACGTCCCGGTGCTCGGACGCCAGGCACAGGACCAGGTCGGCCGACTCCATCATCTGGCGGCGCGCGCGGCGAGCGAGATGGCCGGAGATGTCGACGCCGAGCTCCGCCAGAGCCTGCACCGACTCGGGGGTGGCCAGCGTCTCGTCGAACGCCGAGACGCCGGCCGACTCGACTTCGAGGCCCTCGATGCCCCGCTGCCGGAGCCGGTCCCGGATCAGACCCTCGACCATCGGGGACCGGCAGATGTTGCCGGTGCAGACGACGAGGATCCTGGCCACGGTTCGCAGTCTACCGAGTGAGGTCCCGCGGTGAGCCCGGGGCGGGCGCCGTCAGCGGCCTGTCGCCGCCCGCACGGCGACCTCGTCGATCGGGCCCGGTCGAAGGATCCGGGGATCCCGGCCCGTGCAGTCCACCACCGTGGAGGCCGCTCCCCCGGGCGGCCGCGCATCAGCCCGGAGGACGAGGTAGACCTCGACCAGGTCGCCGAACGCCGCCATCAGATCCTCACGGGCCGAGAGCGGGGCGACGCCGGAGACGTTCGCGCTGGTCACGGCCAGCGGCCCGGTTCGTCGAAGAAGGGCTCGGGTCAGGTCGTGGTCGGGGACTCGGATCCCGATCGTCTCCCCTGCGGTCCCCAGCCACCAGGGCCGTGACCGATCGGTCCGCTCGAGGACGATCGTCAGCGGCCCCGGCCAGAAGGCCCCGGCGAGGGCGCGCGCGGCCGGGTTGGGCTCGCCCACCGACCAGGCATCCTCCTGGGTCGGCGTCAGGACCGGGAGGGTCAGGCTCTCGGGTCGGCGCTTCGCCTCGAACAGCCGCGACGTAGCCCCGGAGAGGTCGGGCCGGGCAGCGATGCCGTACACGGTGTCGGTGGGCAGTACGAGCATGTCCCCGGCCTCGAGTGCTTCGGTCGC
>JBKPBM010000138.1:0-2210 GCA_046744325.1 Actinomycetota bacterium
GATCAGCTCCCAGCCGATCATCTTCCGGTGCCGGCCTGGAACGACCCGGGACCGGTTGACCATGCGCTGGAGCGCCCGGTGCAGGACGTCCTCCACCAGCGTCGACTTGCCCGAGCCGCTGACCCCCGTCACGCACACGAAGGTTCCCAGCGGGATGGCCACCGAGAGGTTCTTCAGATTGTGCTCGCGGGCTCCCTCGATCCGCAGCCACTTCCCCGGAGGCTGTCGTCGAACCTCCGGGGTCCGGATCGAGCGGCGCCCGGCCAGATACGCGCCGGTCAGGGACGAGGGATCGCGCAGCAGCCCCTCGTAGTCGCCGGAATAGAGGATCTCCCCGCCCAGCTCGCCGGCGCCGGGGCCGATGTCGACGATGTGGTCGGAGGCCTGCATGGTGGCCTCGTCGTGCTCGACCACGATCAGCGTGTTCCCCAGGTCCCGCAGGCGGATCAGCGTGTTGATCAGGCGGCGGTTGTCCCGCTGGTGCAGTCCGATCGACGGCTCGTCCAGGACGTACAGCACCCCGGTCAGCCCCGACCCGATCTGGGTGGCCAGGCGGATCCGCTGCGCCTCTCCCCCGGCCAGGGTCCCGCTGGCCCGGTCCAGGGTGAGGTAGTCCAGGCCCACGTCCACCAGGAACTGCAGGCGCGACCGGATCTCCTTGAGCATCCGCTCGGCGATCATGTGCTCGCGCTCGGAGAGATCGGTCTCCAGCTTCTCCAGGAACTCCAGCTCGTCGCGGATGCACTGCCGGGTCAGCTCCCAGATGTTCAGCCCGCCCAGGGTCACCGCCAGGGACTCGGGCTTGAGCCGCGCGCCCTTGCACGCCCGGCACGCCACCTCCTGCATGAACCCTTCGAGCCGCTCGCGCTGGGAGTCCGACTCGGACTCGGAGTGCCGGCGCTCGAGGACCGGGATCACGCCCTCGAACGTGGTGTAGTACGAGCGCTGCCGCCCGTACCGGTTCCGGTAGGTGATGTGGACCTCCTCCGGAGACCCGTACAGGATGGCCTGGCGGGCCTCCTTCGACAGCTTCCTCCACGGGGTCTGGGTGGAGAACCCGTAGGCCTCGCCGAGCGATGCGAGCAGCCGGTACCAGTACTCCAGCCGCGAGCTGGACCAGGGGGCGATGGCCCCCTGCTCGATGGACAGGTCGGGGTCGGGCACCACCAGCTCGGGGTCGACCTCCAGCCGGGTCCCCAGCCCGTCGCAGACGGGGCAGGCTCCATAGGGAGAGTTGAACGAGAAGTTGCGGGGGGCGGGCTCGTCGAAGGAGATCCCGTCGTAGGTGCACGCCAGCTTCTGGCTGAACGTGACGACCTCCTCGCCCCCATCCTCGGTCTGGATGGCCATCGACGCGAGTCCCTCGGCCAGCTCCAGGGCCGTCTCGATGGAGTCGGCCACCCGCCGGCGGATGTCGGGCTTGGCCACCAGCCGGTCCACCACCACCTCGATGTCGTGCTTGTAGTAGCGGTCCAGGCGGATCTTCTCGGAGAGCTCGCGGACCTCACCGTCGACCCGGGCCCGGGCGAACCCCCGGCGCCCCAGATCGGCCAGGAGCTTCTCGTACTCGCCCTTCCGGCCCCGGACGATGGGGGCCAGGACCTGGAACCGGGTGCCCTCGTCCAGGCGCATGACCTGGTCGACGATCTGGTCGGCCGTCTGCCGGCCGATGGGCCGTCCGCACTTCGGGCAGTGGGGCTTCCCGATCCGGGCATAGAGCACCCGAAGGTAGTCGTAGATCTCGGTGATGGTCCCCACCGTCGACCGGGGGTTCCTCGACGTGGACTTCTGGTCGATGGAGATGGCCGGCGAGAGGCCCTCGATGAAGTCGACGTCGGGCTTCTCCATCTGCCCAAGGAACTGCCGGGCATAGGTCGAGAGGCTCTCGACGTACCGCCGCTGGCCTTCGGCGTAGATGGTGTCGAACGCCAGTGAGCTCTTGCCGGAGCCCGAGAGGCCCGTGAACACGATCAGCTTTCCCCGGGGAAGGTCGAGGGTGATGTTCTTCAGGTTGTGCTCACGGGCACCGTGAATTACAAGCCTGTCGGTACCCACGGAGGCATTGTACTCAGGCCCGCCAACAGGACCTCCCCGGAGGGGGAACCCAGCCCAGCGCGCGAGCGTACAGGGGTTGCGAGGGACGAAAGGGAGACGGCGGTGTCGAGGTTCACCGATCGGCTACGGACGAGCCAACAGCCCGGCCCGCCCCG
>JBKPBM010000045.1:0-2142 GCA_046744325.1 Actinomycetota bacterium
CCCAGGATCAGGAGCAGTGCCCCGACGGCACTCACCGACCGCCGGGGCGCCCGGGAGCATGGGCCTCGTGCAGCCGAACCCGCTGGGCCAGGCCCTTGAGGGCCACCGGACCGAGGTCCACGAACTCCACGTCCGAGTCGCCGGACGCCCGCACTGCGTCCTCGGTGACCAGGACCTGTCCCGGGCCCGCATGGGCCGCCACCCTGGCGGCCACGTTGACCGTCCGTCCGAGGTAGTCGCCGTACTGGTGCACGATGGGACCCGCGTCGATCCCAGCGTGGGCGGGAGGGAGATCGGCGGCCGGGACGCGCTCGCGCATGTCGAGGGCGAACCGGACGGCCCCGGCGGACTCGGCGAAGTACACCATCACGCCGTCCCCCAGCCACTTGACGGGCCGGCCCCCGTGGCCGTGGGAGCTCCGCTGGACGAGCGTCCCCAGGGCCGCCGCCATCTCCGCGGCGGCTTCGTCACCTCGCTCCTCGGTGAGCCTCGTGTAGCCGCTCAGGTCGAGGAAGCACATCGCCGGCGGGCGACCCACGCTTCGGTGCAGTCCCGCCTCCTCCAACGTGGCCTCAACCGCTTCGACCACGTTGGCCATCCACGTGTGCTCCGACTGGGCGTGGTACACGGAGAGCAGCGCCGGGTCCAACAGCGGCACCATCGCCTCAGTGGCCTCCGACGCGGCGTGAATCATGTTCGACCAGCTGAGTCCCGCCTTCAGGAGCGGCTCCTCGATCTGGGATCGGTAGAAGTTGCTGTCGGCGTCGGCGATCCGGCGCATGCTCTCGCCCCAGATCCGCATGTGCCGCTCCAAGGCGATCCGGTCCGCCCCCATCCCGAGAAGGGTCCGCAACAGCGGGACGACCTCCATCTCGTCTTCCCGTACGAGGTCATCGAGGCCCGGCCGTGCGTAGCCCATGGATTCGCGAATCGTCTGCAAGAGCTCCACGTCGAGCCCCGACTCGGCGCTCATCTGACGGTACGTCGTGGACGTGAGCCCTCCGAACCGCCGCCAGTAGTCGGCATCGAAGAACATGAAGGACAGGGCGCCGCTACGGACCGCTGAGCCCACCGAGTCCAGCGGCACCCCGCCCTTGTGAAGGCCCTCGACGAATCGCACCCTGCGCACGTCACCGTCGGTGAAGGCCGCGGCGCCATCTCCGGGCGCGAGGATGCCCAGCTCGACCAGCCGGTCCACGAACTCCGCAGGGACCCCGGCCCGTGCGGTCAGCTGGTCTCGAGAGAGGGTGTCCACGAGGCTGCAATGGTATCTGTGGGGCCGGGCGCGATGGTCAGGCGGTGGTGGCCGTCCTGCCTCGAGACCGACCGGCTTCGACGTGGCGCATCGCGTCGGCCACCCGCCCGAGCTGATAGGCGGTCGGGTTCAAGCTGAGCGAAGGGATGGACGTCCCCGCGGAACTCGCCTCACGATTCAAGTTCGCGAGGTGAAGTCGAAGCTGGCGGCGCCTTCCCCTCAGGCCGCGACGCGATGGGCGAGGACGTGCGCATTCATCGTGCGCGCCTCCCTTCGTTGCCGTCGAGGGCTCCGAGCCTGCCTTCCCGGGCAGCGGTCGCCCGGGGAAGGAACTCCCTGACGGCCTGCATGACCTCGGTGGGCTGCTCGTCGTGCGGGTTGTGGCCGGCTCGCTCGATGATCTGAAGACGCGAGCTCGGGATTCCAGCCGCCAGCTGTCCCTGATGCTCCGGCGGGAACACGAAGTCGTCACGCCCCGCCATCACCAGGGTCGGCACCGAGATTTCGCCGAGGCGATCCATCACCGTCCAGCCCTTCAGGAGGTGTCGGCCGGCGTAGATGAACGCCTCGGGCCGGATCTTCACGCGCCACTCACCCCGGATCTCATTGCGAACGGTCCGCCACAGACTCGGGTGGTGGGAGTAGACGTTGCCGACTCGCAGGAGGATGGGCCAGTACTCGCGCTTCGCGAAGTCGCCGTTGAACCAGCGCCGGACCAACTCGGCCTTCTTGGGGCCGAAGCCGCGCTTGGCGACGAGCTCGGCGGCGTTCTGCCGCTCCCACCGGCTGTCCCCGCCGGTATCGAGCAGCACGAGATGCGACAGGCTGTCCGGATACCTCAGCGCGTATTCGAGCGCGACGTGCCCCCCGAACGAATGGCCCAGCAC
>JBKPBM010000012.1:0-2787 GCA_046744325.1 Actinomycetota bacterium
TTCCCAGCATGATCGGAGAACAGGGAGGCGGGCCCCCGACGTGGCCGGCGGGGCCGCGCTTCGGTGGGGGCTGCGGCCGTGAGGGTGGGCCGGCCTCCGGGCGGATCATGGTGGGCGCCTCGGCGGGCTCGCCGGCCCGGATTCCGGAGGACGGGAGGGCTCCCGGGGAACGCGGGGCCTCCCGGCCGGGGAGGGCGACGGCGCCGGAGGGCGGCAGCCCGAGTCCACGGGGGACCGCTGAGGGCGAACGGAGCGAGAGCCCGGTGACCGCGAAGAACGCGGCGACGAGCAGGGGTATCCCGGCGAGGATCACAACCAGGGCGAACTGCGATCGCTTCTTCACGCCTCAATGGATATCGACCGCTCTGGAGCGCCGACTTGAATGCATTGGGGTCATTTCTTCCCTACCTCATCGCGCGGATGGACAGTTGTGACTGTGCCTCAGTGGCTCATCTCGCCAGCAGCGTGGCGAGCGCCCAGACGGTGACCACCGCACCGATGGCGATGTTCACGGCCACCCGTCTCATCGATGGAGGGCGCGGAACCGGGGGTTGGCCCCGGCGGCGCTGCACCCGGGGCCGCAGCAGCACCCACAGGTTCGCCCCCAGGAGGGCGGCCCCGAGGCCGAGCACGAACTCCACGCCCAGCTGCGGCAGCGGGATCACGGGACAGCTCGCTCCGCCCCGGCCCGGAGATAGCGCGGAGCCGTGGGGCACAGATCGTTCAGCGGGCAGGCCGCGCACAGCGGCCTGCCCGCCTTGCAGATGCGCCTGCCAAGCCGGATCAGCCCCACGTGCATCGACACCCGAAGGGCGGGGGGGACCCGTCGCTCCAGGATCCGGTGTGCGCGCGCTGCGTCGGTCCGGTCCTCCACGAGCCCGAGCCGTCGGGCCACTCGCAAGACGTGGGTGTCCACGGGGATGGCCGGCCGGCCCAGCGAGAACGCCAGCACGCAGGCGGCGGTCTTCGGCCCGACCCCCGGGAGCGACTCCAGGTACCGGCGGACCCGCGGGGACGACGCACCCGCCATCCACCCCATGTCCAGCGACCCACCGTCGCGCGCTCGGATCTCCTGGAGGATCCGGAGCAGCCGGGGGGCCTTGACGTTCGACAGCCCCCCGGGCCGGATCGCCTCGGCCAGCTCCGCCGGATCCGCAACCGCCAGTCGCTCCCACGTGGGATAGCGCCGTCGCATCGCCCGGAAAGCACGGTCCCGGTTGACGTCGCTGGTGTTCTGCGACAGCACGGTGAGGACCAGCTCTTCCAGGGGCTCGCGCCGCTCGGGTGGGTCCAGGGGACCGAAGGCTCTGGCCAGCCGACGGTGAATCTCGACCACCAGGGAGCGCCCAGCCACGAGGGGCACAGCCTATCGATGCCTGCCCTCGATCCCCACCTCCTCGCTCACACCGACTTGGCGAAGTTCCGGAACAGGGTGAGGTGGGGGAGGAACGTCAGCGGGATGGTGTCGGTGGGGCCATTCCGGTGCTTGGCCACGATGATGTCGGCCCGGCCCTTGGCCGCGGGGTCGGTGTCCGAGTCGTCGCGATGGATGAACATGACGATGTCCGCATCCTGTTCGATGGCCCCGGACTCCCGCAGGTCCGACAGCTGCGGGCGCTTGTCCTGGCGCCGCTCGGGGTCGCGGTTCAGCTGTGACACGGCGATGACCGGGATCTCCAGCTCCTTGGCCAGGAGCTTGAGGGACCGGCTGATCTCGGCGATCTCCTGCTGGCGGTTGTCGACGCGGGTATGGCTGGACATCAGCTGCAGGTAGTCGACGATGATCAGCCCCAGCCCGTGCCGGCTCGACTTCAGGCGCCGGGCCTTTGCCCGGATGTCCACGATGGTCACGTTGCCGGAGTCAACGATGGACAGCGGGGCCTCGTGCAGGACCTCCGCGGCCTCGACCAGCCGGGTCCATTCCTCCGTGGCCACCCGGCCCGTGCGGACGCGATCCCACCCCACCCTGGCCTCGCCGCAGAGCAGACGCATCCCGATCTCGAACCGGGACATCTCCAACGAGAACATCGCCACCGATTCGCCGGCCTCGACCGCCACGTTACGGGCGACATTGGTGACGAAGGAGGACTTCCCGACCCCCGGCCGCGCAGCGATCACGATCAGATTTCCCTTCTGCAATCCGGAGAGCAGGTGGTCCACATCGACGAACCCGGTGGGGACACCGGCGAAGGCGCTGTCCCGCTGCTGGATGTGCTCGAGGGCGAGCATGGACTCGTCGACCAGATCGTGAAGGGTCACCACCTGGTCCTGCTCGCGCTGGCGGGAGACGGCGTAGACGAGCCCCTCGGCCTCGTCGGCGGCCTTGCGGGGGTCCTCGGGCACCGCGTAGGCGCGAGCCATGATCTCTGAGGCCGCCTTGATCAGGCGCCGAAGGAGGGCGTGATCCGCGACGATGCGCGCGTAGTAGGAGGCGCTGGCCGGGGTGGGAACGGACTCCACGATGTTGTAGACGTAGAGGGGCCCGCCGACCTCGTCCAGCCCCTGTCGACGCTTCAGCTCCTCGACCGCCGTGATGGCGTCGACCGGCTCACCACGGCCGTAGATCGAGAGGATGGCCTCGTAGATCCGTTGATGGGCCGACCGGTAGAAGTCGTCCGGCTTGACCAGCTCGACGACCGAGGCGATCGCATCGGGCGAGAGCATCATCGAGCCCAGGACCGACTCCTCGGCCTCGAGGTTGTGGGGCGGTACCCGCTCCGGTCGAGTCCGTCTGATGTCCTCGGCGACTCTGGCCATCGAACCTCCCTGCTAGCTGGAGCCTAGGTG
>JBKPBM010000197.1:0-3558 GCA_046744325.1 Actinomycetota bacterium
GGAAAGGCTCGCCGCCTCGACATCGAGCGGAGAGAGGAATGCGAGGCGGGGCAGGAGTGGATGATCCCCCGCCAGGAGGTGTGAAGTGTTCATCGTCGCACGGCCCCAGATCCAGGAAGAGCCCATCTCTCCGACGCGCTCGAAGTTCCTCATCGAGCCGCTGCAGCCCGGCTTCGGCTACACCCTGGGCAATGCCCTTCGCCGGACCCTGCTCTCCTCCATCCCCGGTGCGGCCATCTCGTCGGTGAAGATCGATGGCGTGCTGCACGAGTTCTCCACCATCCCGAAGGTCACCGAGGACGTCACCGACATCATCCTGAACCTCAAGGAGATCGTGCTCTCCTCCGAGGTGGACGAGCCGGCCACCGCATACCTTCGGGCGAAGGGCCCCGCGGACGTGACCGCTGGGGACATCCAGCCACCCGCCGGGGTGGAGATCCTGAACTCCGATCAGCACCTGGCCACGCTGGGACGGGGGTCGACCCTCGAGCTGGAGATGGTCGTCCAGCGGGGGGTGGGGTACGTGCCCGCCGAGCGCAACAAGAGCGCCAAGGACCCCATCGGCGTGATCCCCGTCGACTCCATCTTCTCGCCCGTCCGCCGGGTCACCTACGCCGTGGAGAACACGCGGGTCGAGCAGATGACCGACCGGGACCGGCTGATCCTGGACATCGAGACCAATGGTTCGATCACCCCGCGGAAGGCCGTGGCCTCGGCCGGCAAGACGCTGGCGGGCCTGGTCGACCTGTTCGCCGAGCTCGCCGAGAGCCAGGGAATGGTTCCCGGGCCGGCGCAGGTGGACACCGCGCTGTCGGGGGACCTGGCCATCACCATCGAGGAGCTCAACCTCACCGTCCGCTCGTACAACTGCCTCAAGCGCGAGGGGATCAACACGGTCGGCGACCTGGTGCAGAAGAGCGAGGCCGAGCTGATGGACATCCGCAACTTCGGCCAGAAGTCGATCGAAGAGGTCAAGCAGAAGCTCGACGAGCTCGGGCTCACCCTGCGGGAGGACTGATGCCGAGGCCGAGGAAGGGGCCGCGGCTCGGATCCGGCCCGGACCACGAACGCCTGCTTCTGGGGACGCTTGCGGCCCAGCTGTTCACCCACGAACGCATCAGGACGACGGAGGCGAAGGCGAAGGCGCTGCGGCCGCTGGCCGAGCATCTCATCACCTTCGCCAAGCGGGGTGACGTCCACGCCCGCCGGCAGGTGCTGAGGACGGTTCCCGATCGGGACGTGGTGCACAAGCTGTTCTCGGAGATCGGGCCCCGGTACGCCGAGCGAAACGGTGGATACACCCGCATCCTGAAGCTCGGGCAGCGCCAGGGAGACGGGGCGCCGATGGCGCTCATCGAGCTGCTCCCCGAGGAGGAATAGCCCCCCCGGCTCATCTCGGGGTCTGCCTCGGCGGTACGCTCGGCCAGACGTGACGGTCATCAGGATCCTGCTCGCCTACGACGGGACCGGCTTTCGCGGGTGGGCCCGGCAGCGGGGGGTCCGCACGGTGGAGGGCGAGCTGACCGTCGCCCTCGCGCGCGTGCTCCGAGAAGCGCCGCGGCTGTCCGTGGCGGGGCGGACCGACGCCGGCGTCCACGCGCGTGGGCAGGTGGCCTCCTTCTCGTGGGATTCGCCGCTCGACCTCGCCCGCTTGCAGAGATCGATCAATGGCCCGCTGGCTCCCGAGGTGGTCGCCCTCGACGTTCGGGCTCTACCGGACGGGTTCGATGCCCGCCACAGTGCGACGGGACGGGAGTACCGCTACCGCCTCAACGCCGGGGCCCTCCCGGACCCGTTCGAAGCCCGGTTCGAGTGGCACCGCCCCGGCCCCCTCGACCTCTGGCGCATGCGGGAAGCGGCCCGCGAACTCATCGGAGAGCACGATTTCGCCTCCTTCTGCCGTGCTCCCCCCGATGGAGGAAGCACGGTCCGGACCGTGAGCCGGCTGGCCATCGCCAGGCGGGCCGATCGCTTCCAGATCACGGTGGCGGCGAACGCCTTCCTGCACCAGATGGTCAGGAGCCTGGTGGGAACGCTCGTGGCCGTGGGCCAGGGACGGATCCGGCCAGAGGCCACGGCGGGCATCCTTGCGGCACGGGACCGCTCGGCGGCGGGTTCGGTCGCTCCTGCGCACGGCCTCACCCTGGAGCGGGTGGTGTACGGTCGCTCTCGCAGCGGAGCGCCCCACCGGCCTGCGTGACCCTCGCGTTACGAGGCAGTGCTCGCCCGATTTCTCCCCGATCAGACCATTGAGGCGTTACCGTCTGGAAGGGAACGACCGTTGAGGCGTCGGTGGATACCCTCGGGTGGGAAGGGACGTCGAGAGGCCGGTCCGCTGATTCGGTGGCCCACCGTGTCGTGGACGGGCTCCAGCCCGGTGAGATCGTGATCATGCATGTGGGCTCGAACCCGGACGACGGTTCGACGCTGGACGCGGAGGCCCTGCCCCGGGTGATCGACGAGCTCCGGGGCGCAGGGATATTCCTTCGTCACGCCGACGCAGTTCCTCGACGCCGGGTAAACATATCGGGGTCTGCCGCGAGGCCAGTCGGGCTCCTTTGACGCCGCGGCGAACCCGCAGGTAAACTCACGTGTCGGCCCCATCGGGGCCGCTCTTTTCGTGACCGCCATGACCAGACTCAGACCATGAAGACCTTCGCGCCGCGCCCGCGCGACATCGAGCGCCGTTGGTACGTCATCGACGCCAACGGAGCTGTGCTCGGGCGTCTGGCGTCGGAGGTGGCCAAGATCCTCCGGGGCAAGCACAAGCCGATCTTCGCGCCCCACGCCGACACCGGGGACCACGTGATCGTGGTCAACGCCGGCGGGGTCCGTGTGACCGGGGGCAAGGAGAGCGAGAAGATGTACTACCGCCATTCGGGGTTCCCGGGTGGCATCCGTGCCGTGTCCTACACGAGACTGCTGGCGGAGCGGCCCGTCCTGGCTGTGGAGAAGGCCGTCAAGGGCATGCTTCCGAAGAACCGCCTCGGCCGGCAGATGGCCACCAAGCTGAACGTGTACGAGGGTCCCGAACACCCCCACCGGGCGCAGAAGCCCGTGGCGCTGGCCCTGGGAGCGATCCCGAAGTGGGAAGGGCTCCCCACCCCCAAACCGAGGCCGGAGCCGAAGCCCAAGGCCAAGCCGAGGGCGAGAGAGACGGGGGCGAAGGGGGCGGAGAGGGCCACCGGGCCGGGTGCTCGGGCTCGGCGTGGTCCCGCCTCGTCGGGGACGACCAGAGCGAGGCGCAGCACCGGGGCGGCCGGCGGGCGTGCGGCCGAAGCCGCGGCTTCGACGTCGCTCGGCGAGACACGGCGACGCCGGGCCAAGGCGACGTCGGAGGCGGAGAAACCGGCGAGCACGCGCCCCCCTCGCCGGAGGAAGAAGGCCTCGGAGGGCTCCGAGAGCGCGAGCGGGAAGGAATCCTAGGTGGTGGAGAGCGTACAGGCCCCCTCGCGGGGCACGGGTCGAAGGAAGGAAGCCGTGGCCAGGGTCCGGGTGGTTCCTGGCACCGGTCGGTTCGAGTTGAACGGACGGACCCTCGAGGACGCGTTCCCATCC
>JBKPBM010000250.1:0-2133 GCA_046744325.1 Actinomycetota bacterium
GTCCTGGACGCGGATCCCCGGACGGTTCGGGGGATCGAGGGCATCCCGCAGGGAGACCTGGACCAGTGGATCATCGGGCCCAACGACCCGGCGTGGGAACGAACCGTGCCGCCGACGATCCCGCACGCCCACCGAAGGACCGTGGCGTCGTGCTACTCGTGGCCGGGGGTGCACCCCGAGGACTGCATGCGCCACTACGGGGCCCAGCTCGCCCCCTTGCTGCGGACCCTGGTCGAGCGGGGCGGGGTGCGCGGACTTCGTCCGGATGGCGGGATGCGCGAGCGCGCGCTGCGCCGGGCGAGCCTCAGGGCCTGGGGCCCCCGTGGAACCGGCGCGGAACCGGCGTCCCGTGGCGGCAGGGGCGTTCGGCCCCCGGTGAACGAGCTCGCGCGACGGACGTTGCGCACGAAGGAGGCGAACAGAGGATGAACCTGACCGAGACCATCAAGCACGAGCACCTCGAGCTGCTCCGCGGCGTGGAGTCGATCCGCGAGGCCGGTGACCTGATCGGGGTGACGGAAGACCGGGTGTGGAAGGCGCGGGTCAACGAGGTCCTCGAGTTCCTGCAGCACGAGCTCATCCCCCACGCCAAGAGCGAGGACGAGCTCCTGTATCCGAACGTGGGCAGGCTGATGGGCTCTCCCGACGCCACCCGGACCATGAGCAGGGATCACGTCGAGGTGGTGGAGCTGACCCGCCAGCTGGAGCGGGGGATGGAGGAGCCCGACCAGCGGATGATCCGGCGACTGCTGTACGGCCTGTATCACCTCATCAAGGTGCACTTTGCGAAGGAGGAGGAGATCTACCTGCCCCTGCTGGGCTCCCTGGACGCCGAGCGTGCGGAGGATCTCCTGGCCACGCTGGAGGCCCACCTGTAAGAGGTGAACACCGCTCCGCGCGACGCTCCTCTCCGGGCGTCAGAGTCCCGAATGCGGCGAGACCGTTGCCCCTGGGGGCGGCGAGCCCCGGGACCTACGCTTGCCGTGGAGAGAAAGGAGGCGAGCGATATGGTCTCCGTCGCGCCGATCGTCCCGGACCTCCACCTGTGGCCACCTCTGATCGGCGGACTGGTCGCCGCGACTGCGGTGGGCGTGATCGCCGGCGCCGTCGATCACCTGCTCGGACGCCACAAGGGCGCGCCTTCCCGCGACCAGCGGGTTCGGGCCGAGCCGCCCGCGCGACTCGAACCCAGGGCTGCGTAAATGCGCCGTCTCCGAGGCTCGGACGCATCGGCATGGACCCGCTCGCCCCGGCGGACCCGGGACCTCCGGCCCCATGCAGATCGACGGTCCAGCGAGAGTCTGACCTTGAGGAACGTCCCATCGGAAAGGGGGGGAACGACCATGCGACTGACGTGGAGGGATGGGATCACCACCGTGCTCGCCGGGTTCGTCATCGCCATCGCGGTGGCGACGATGCAGGGGTGGGGATGGCCCTTCCTGGGGACCTATCGCTCGGCGGTGATCGTGCTCCTGGTCGTGGCCCAGCCGATGTGCATCTTGGGCCTGAGCACGGTGAAGTGGTCGGCGCGGGATCCGTTCATCTCGCTGGCCAGCCTGCTGGGCGCGACCGCGCTCGCGCTGATCATCGCCGGGATCGTGGCCAGCCTGGCCTCGTTGTTCCTGGCGCTGGTCATCACCATCGAGCTCCTGTGGATGGTGACGACGATCGATCATGCGGTGCACGGTGAACCGGCTCAGGCGACCTCGAACGTCCACCAGATGGCGCCCGCCGCCTGACGCCGGTCGTAGACCCGGACCTCTCCCACCTCCGGCGCGTGGCCCGCGCGCAGGACGGAGCGGCAAGCCATGACGTAGCGGCCAGGGCCGGAGCCAAACTCACCTCGATCAGGCCTGCCCGTACCGGTGACTCTGGCGGAACCGTCCGCGCTCCTGGACGAACGACACATCGAGCTGCCCCAGCGCGTCGTCGAGGGGACGGGTGTGCCCGCCGAAGAGGTCGTAGGCCACGAATCCACGATCCTTCATGGCCGCGACCACATCGTGAAGCTCGGGCCCGCGCTCGACGAACTGGAACAGGGAGACCTCCAGGACCACCACCTCCGTCTCCCGGAGGGTCCCGGACGCGCCGGCCAGGACGTCGAGCTCGCCTCCCTGGACATCGGCCTTGATG
>JBKPBM010000168.1:0-4284 GCA_046744325.1 Actinomycetota bacterium
ACGTGAACCACCTCAAGGCGGTTCGCGAGGGCCACATCACGGCCACGGGCCGAGCCGTGCACCAGGGCCGCTCGACGGCGGTGTGGGACATCGAGGTCCGCGACGATGCCGACCGCCTGGTCGCGGTCAGCCGGTTGACCCTGGCGATCCGCGCGCCCTCCGGCGAGTAGCTCGGGCGCGTGAAATTTCTTTGTCACTCTGGAAGATTTTCGAGCGTTCCGGTTGGGCTTGCTACCTGCGAAGATCGAGGAAAGTGCCTGTCTCACAGAGCTTTCACGGGGTTTGACACGCACCGGGGCGCTTGCTACCTTTCGCCCCGGTCCCAAGCGGCCCTGGGGATCGAAGGGAGAGCCGAGGTCTCCCGAAGGACCGGGCCGGCGACCGGAGGAGGGCTCTCGGGCCCGTCGACGGAAGCCGCTCGGACCGCCGGAGAGGTCGCGCTCGACCGGAAGGTCGACAGGTTGCTTGGGACCACCTTTTGAGCGGGTCCGAGTGCCGAGTAGATAACGCTCACGTATGGGGAAGGCGTGAGCGGCTCCAAAGGTCACTCGGGCCCGCTCGATCCATCATTGGATCAAGCTCCCCGGTGTGACGTGCCTGATCCAGGGTAATCTCGTGGGTCATGGACGACGATATCCACACGCCATCTGCCCCGGACGCCACGGGTTCCACCATCGAACCGGGTCCGGCCGTAGCGCCACCAGGAGAACCATCGGAAGGGGCCGGCCTGGCCCGGGCGGGCATGGTCGACCCGCAACGTCTGCTGCGGATCGCCGGAGTGGTCCGCGAGGTCCTTGAGGAGGCCCGCCGGATCCGGCCGGAGGCCGGGGCCGTCGACCATCTTCGCCGGGTCCACGACATGATCTACGCCGAGCTGCGCGAGGCGCTCCCCCCGGCGCTGTACGAGGAGCTGGGCCTGGCCCACGCGGAGATCCTGGGATGGCTGGAGGGGCTGTTCCAGGGGACCCAGCTGGCCCTGCAGCTCCAGGCGGCCCGGGCGTTCGGGGAGATGGGAGCCCGTCGCCGGATCGGACCCGGCCAACTGGAGGACGAGGAGCCGAAATCGGATTCCCGGTACCTGTAGGCCCGCAGAGGAGACCAGGTCGATGGCCCGAGGAGGACAACCCGGCGATTCCCGGGGATCAAGGATCAAGCTGCTCGCCGGCGTTCCGCTCCTGGCTGACATCCCGCGAAAGGAACTGCGCGGGGTCCTCGCGCTTGGGAAGGAGGTCGAGTTCCCCAGAGGAGGGGTCATCGTGAAGGCGGGCGATCAGGGCCGCGACTTCTATCTGCTGCTGCAGGGCAATGCCCGACTCACGGTGCCCGGCAGGAGAACCGCCACCCTCACCGCCGGTGACTATTTCGGGGAGATGTCGGTCCTCGACGGCGAGCCGCGATCGGCGACCATCGAGGCCACGACGCGCGTGTCGGCCCTGCGCTTCGACCGCCCGGCGTTCATCCGGCTCCTGGACAGCTATGGGGTGATCGGCCGCAAGATCCTGGTGGAGGTCTCCCAACGGCTCCGCGCGGCCGAGGAGACCACCGGGCGCCGCTGAAAGCGCTCGGCGGTCAGAGAACCTTCGACAGGAACTGGCGGGTCCGCTCGTGCTGCGGGCTGGCCAGAACCGACTTGGGCGCTCCGGCCTCCATGATGTAGCCCTCGTCCATGAACACCAGGGCGTCGCCCACCTCACGGGCAAAGCCCATCTCGTGGGTGACCACCACCATGGTCATGCCGTCCGATGCCAGCTCGCGCATCACGTCGAGCACCTCCCCCACTAGCTCGGGGTCCAGCGCTGAGGTCGGCTCGTCGAAGAGCATCAGCTTGGGCTGCATGGCAAGGGCGCGGGCGATGGCCACCCGCTGCTGCTGGCCGCCGGAGAGCTGCGCGGGGTGGGCGTCACCGCGCTGCCCCAGCCCAACCCGGTCCAGGAGCTTCTGGGCGCGCTCCCGGACCACCGCCTTCGCGTCCCCCTTGACCCGGATCGGCCCGACCATGACGTTCTCCAGGGCCGTCATGTGCGGGAACAGGTTGAAGCGCTGGAACACCATGCCGATCTCGGCGCGCTTGCGGGCCACGTCCTTGTCGTGCAGCTCGTAGACCTTGTCGCCCTTCTGCTCGTACCCAACGAGCTCGCCGTCGACGGAGAGCCGGCCGGCATTGATCTTCTCCAGGTGGTTGATGCACCGCAGGAACGTCGACTTCCCGGAGCCCGATGGACCGATGATCACCACCACCTCTTTGGGAGCGACCTCGATATCGATGCCCCGAAGGACTTCCATCCGCCCAAAGGACTTGTGCACACCCTCGGCCCTGACCATCGGCGCGCCGTTCACGTCTGGTCTCTCCGCTGGACCGCGCTCCAGGGTGGCCTTCCTGCGTCAGGCGCTGCCTCGTGGAAGGTGGTGAGGTTGCGGGTAAAGAGGGTCCGCAGCTTCTGGAGTGGCGTGGGGGGGAGGTTCCGGGTGGCGCCCTTTCCGAAGTAACGCTCAAGGTAGTACTGCCCGATGGTCAGGATGGACGTGACAATCAGGTACCAGATGCTGGCCACGAGCAAGAGCGGAATGGTCTTGAATGTTCGCGCGTAGATGATCTGGGCGTTGAACAGGAGCTCGCGCACCGAGATGACGCTCGCCAGCGACGAAGTCTTGAGCATCGAGATCGTCTCATTTCCCGTCGGCGGGATGATCACCTTCATCGCCTGGGGTAGAACGATCAGTCTCATCGTTTGAAGCCGGGTCATCCCCAGGGACTGGGCCGCCTCCGTTTGACCCTCGTCCACAGACAGGATCCCTGCACGGACGATCTCAGCCATGTATGCGCCTTCGTTCAGGCCAAGTCCGAGAGCTGCTGCGGTCAAGGGAGTGATCAACGAGTTCGCGTTGGCGTGAATGAACGTCAGCCCGACGAACGGGATCCCCAGGCTGATCTTTGGATACAGCGCCGCGATGAACTCCCAGAAGAGGAGTTGGACCAGGACCGGCGTGCCCCTGAAGAACCAGATGTACGACCACGCAGTCCCAGACACGATCGGGACGGGCGACCGACGCATCACGGCCAGGATCACACCAATGACCACGCCCATGGCCATCGCGATCGCCGTCAGCTCCAGCGTGACCAGCAGTCCAGTCAGGATCACATGGTCAGTGAAGTACTGCCCCACCACCCCCCACTCGAAGCGGGGGTTCCGGACGACGCTCTCGATCGCTGCCGCCAGGGCGATCAGGACGAGCGCGGTCCCGATCCAGCGGCCCGGGTGGCGCGCCGGGATGGCCTTGATCCGTTCGGGCGCCGTCCGGGTGTCCCGGTTCGACTCCCCCGAGACTCTCGTCTCCGCCAGGGGACCCCCCTTCCCGCTAGCCAGTGGCGCCGTTGATGACCGGACTGGTGATCGCGCCGGCCTCGACACCCCACTTCTTCAGGATCTGCAGGTACACGCCATCCGAGATCAGCTTCTTCAGGGCATCCAGCGTGGCCTTGTCCAATGGACCCGATCCAGGTGCCGCGCCCGCGGGCCTGGGAAGGGCGATGCCGTACGGAGCCACCCCGTATGCCTGCCCGGACAGCTTGAACTTCCCGTTCGACAGCTTCACCTGATAGGCGGCCACGGGCGAGTCGGCCATCCCGACCTCTGCCCGGCCGCTCGAGAGTGCCAGGTTGGCCCCGTTCTGGTCGGGGAACGCCGTCACGTTGACCGCCGCCTTCCCGGCGTCGGTGCACTTCTTGCTCTGGGCGGTGGCGTCGTCCAGCTGGGTGGTCCCCTTCTCGACGGCCACGGTGTGCCCGCAGAGGTCGTCCAGGCTCTCGATGTCGGGGCCGCCGCTGGCATTCACATAGAAAGACGTCCCCGCGCTGAAGTAGGTCACGAAGTCGACGGTTGCCTCCCGCTCCGTGTTGTCGGTGAACGAGGACATCCCGACCCCGTACTTGCCTGAGGCGAGGCCCGGGATGATCCCGTCGAAGCCCGCGTTGACGAAGTTCCACTTCACGCCCATGACCGTGCCAAGAGCCTGGCCGAGCTCGACGTCCCATCCCTCGATGGTCTTGTTGTCCTCGGCGAAGAACTCATTTGGCGCGTAGCTCGCGTCCACGGCCACGGTGATGGTCCCCTTGGAGGCGATGTCTGCCGGGACCTCAGCGGCGATGGTCGGATCCTTCGTCAGGCCCGCGCTGGCCGACGCCCCCGGCGTCGTCCCACCCGTCGTGGGCGTCCCACTCTTGGAGCAGGCTGCCAGCACCAGTGCGCCGGCCACTGCCAACGTCGATACCCTTCGCATCGCGGT
>JBKPBM010000009.1:0-2159 GCA_046744325.1 Actinomycetota bacterium
ATGTCGTTCGGGGTGGAGGTCTCGAACCGGGCGTTCAGTTCCTGGATGTGCTCCTCGGCGAGCAGCGTCTGCATGGGCTCTCCTCGCTGGGGGACAGGGCGCCGGGGCGACCGGGAAAGGCCATGAGTATACCCGGGCCTGAACTGCTCATTCTCCCCTGTGGGGAACTCGAAGCCCGGCCGGTATGCTAGGTGGCCGCTCGCCCTGGGGCTCCTTCCGGCCTCCCGCAGGGCGGGGACACGATCCGACCACCAGGACCGACGAAAGGCATAGCCATGCACGAGACCATCCCTCCCCACGGGGGCACCCTCATCGATCTGTTGCTGCCACCCGACGAATCCGGACGGGCGCTCGCGGAGTCCGAGCACCTCCCGAAGGTGCATATCGGCGCGCGCGAACTCTCGGACCTCGAGATGCTCACGGTCGGCGCGCTGTCCCCGCTGACGGGGTTCATGGGGGAGAAGGACTACCGTTCGGTGATCGAGGAGATGGCGCTCACCAGCGGGCTGCCCTGGACCATCCCGGTGACGCTCTCCCTCGACGAGGAGGAGACCAAGCGGATCGGGGGGGCCTCGCGGGTCGCCCTGATCGCCGACGGCTCGCCCGTCGCCCTGCTGGACGTGGAGCAGGTCTACCGGCGGGACCGGGAGGCCGAGGCCCAGTCGGTGTTCAAGACCACCGACACCGCCCACCCGGGCGTGAAGGCGCTGCACGCGGCGGGTGACTTCGTGGCGGCCGGCCCCGTTCAGGCCATCCGGCTCCCCGAGCACGACACCTTCGAGGACTATCGCCTGACGCCGGCCCAGACGCGGCAGGCCTTCGCCGACCGCGGGTGGAATCGGGTGGTCGGGTTCCAGACCCGGAACCCCGTGCACCGGGCCCACGAGTACCTCCAGAAGTGTGCCATGGAGATCGTGGACGGCCTGCTGCTGCACCCGCTGGTCGGCGAGACCAAGGAGGACGACGTCCCCGCCGACGTCCGGATGCGCTGCTACGAGGTCCTGTTCGACAACTACTACCCGAAGGACCGGGCGATGATGAGCGTGTTCCCTGCCGCCATGCGGTACGCCGGGCCGAAGGAGGCGATCTGGCACGCCATCGCCCGCAAGAACTACGGGTGCACGCACTTCATCGTGGGGCGGGACCACGCCGGAGTCGGCTCCTACTACGGGACGTACGACGCTCAGCGGATCTTCGAGGAGTTCGAACCGGACCAGCTCGGCATCACGCCGTTGTTCTTCGAGCACTCGTTCTACTGCCTGAAGTGCGAGCAGATGGCCTCGCCAAAGACCTGCCCGCACGGGGACGAGGAACGGGTGGTCCTGTCGGGGACGAAGGTCCGGGAGATGCTCCGGGCCGGCCAGAAGCCCCCGATGGAGTTCAGCCGGCCCGAGGTCGCGCAGATCCTGATCGACGCGATGCAACAGGAGCCGTCCGAACAGAACGTCGACCCCCGGGCCCTGGCCTCCCCGGCCGACGGGGAGGGAGACGAGCGCCGGTCGTGATGTCGGCGGCTACGCCTCGGGAGCAGGGGCCACCAGCTCGAGCAACGATCGGGCACGCTCGGTGCTGATCACATCTCCCTTCAGTTCGAACAACGCGACCGCCTGAGCGATCGCGGACGTGGCCTCCGTGAGCCGCCCAGCCGCCCGAAGTGCCTCGCCGTGCTGTTGAAGAGCCTGTGCGTGAACACGCAGGTTGTCTGAGACCACCGCGAGGTCGACTGCACCACGCGCCACCCGCTCGGCCTCGTTCTGATCCCCGGCCAGTTCCAGGAGCCTGGAACGAGATGTTCGCCAGAGGACCTGGGAGATGAGGTCGTCCTCCGCCGACGTCCTGCAGGCACGCTCGACCATCTGGCCCGCCTCCTCCAGTCGCGCCTGGTTGATCAGCGCGTGGGCGAGATATCCCCTGATCGTCGAGAGGTAGCCCTCATCACCGAAGCGTTCGAAGATCTCGTAGCTGCTACGAAGCTCCCGCTCGGCAGCCACGAAGTCGCCCCCCAGCATGAGCAGTGGACCACTCTGGAACCCGATGACGGCGACATCGCGCATACGGCCGAGGTCCTCGAAGGTCGCGCGCGCCTCGGCCAGCTCGGCCATGCCTGCGCGGGTGTCCCCGGTCAGCCCGATCAACCAGCCGAGGGCACGATGGACATG
>JBKPBM010000213.1:0-5634 GCA_046744325.1 Actinomycetota bacterium
TCTCTGCGGACGCCGCCAACGGCATGGCCGCCCTGGTCGTCCCGACCCTGTTCGAGCGCCTGCCCGCCACCCTGATCCCCTTGTTCATGGAACTGGACGGCACGTTCCCCAACCATCCCGCCGATCCCATCGTTCCCGAGAACCAGGCGGACGTGAAACGGTCGGTGCTGGAGGAGGGGGCCGATCTCGGCCTGGCCTTCGACGGCGACGCGGACCGGGTGTTCCTGGTCGACGAGCACGCGAACGGCGTGAGCGGGTCGCTGGTCACCGCCCTGGTGGCCCAGGGGATGCTCGAACGCCATCCCGGCGCCACCATCCTCTACAACCTGATCTGCTCGCGGGTGGTGCCCGAGGTGATCCGGGAGAACGGTGGCGTCCCGGTGCGCACGCGCGTGGGGCACTCGTTCATCAAGCAGATCATGGCGGAGACCGGGGCGGTGTTCGGGGGGGAGCACTCCGGCCACTACTACTTCCGGGACCACTACAACGCGGATTCCGGGCTGGTGGCGTCGATGGTCGTCCTGGACCAGATGTCGAAGGCGGGAACGCCGCTGTCCGAGCTGCTGGAGCCCTTTCGCCGCTACGTCGACTCCGGAGAGATCAACACCGAGGTCCAGGACCAGCAGGAGGCGCTGGCGCGCATCGCCGCCGCCTACCCGCCATCGGCGGTGGACCGGACCGACGGCCTCACCGTGGAGGACGGCGACTGGTGGTTCAACGTCCGGCCCTCGAACACCGAGCCGTTGCTCAGACTGAACGTCGAGGCGTCTACCGAGGAGTTGATGAAGGAGAAGGCGGCCGAGGCCCTGGCGCTGATCACCGGCGACTGACCCGGCCTGGAGATGGGGAGGACGATCCACATGCCGGTCGACAAGGAGTTGCTGGAGATCCTGGTGTGCCCCAATTGCCGGGGCGAGGTCGAGTACCTGCCGGAGCAGGAACTCATCGTGTGCCGGGGCGAGTGCAAGTACCGGTACCCCGTCCGAGACGACATCCCGGTGATGTTGATCGAGGAGGCCGAGAAACCCGCTTGAACGACCTCGACGACCTGGTGGCGATCGGCCGCGGGGATCCGGAGGGCATGCTCGGGTCCATCGCCGGTCTGGGCGGTCAGCTCCAGAAGGGCTACGACCTCGGGAGGTCGGCCGCCGCCCTGCCCCTGGGTGAGGGTGTGACCGCCGTGGTGATCTGCGGCATGGGCGGATCCGGGATCGGAGGCGATGTGATCCGGGCCCTGAGTGCCGGGCGTACCGGGTTCCCGGTGGTCGTGGTCAAAGGCCACGAACTGCCCGAGTTCTGCGGCCGCGACACGCTCGTGCTGGCCGAGTCGTTCTCGGGCAACACGGAGGAGACGCTGGCCGCGTATGCGGAGGCCGTGCGCCGGGGTTGCCGGGTGGTGGCCGTGAGCGCCGGTGGCCGGCTCGCCGCGCTGGCCGAGGCCGACGAGACGCCCCACCTCGCCCTTCCCACGGATGTCGGGATGCCCCGTGCGGCGCTTGGCTATCTGGCGGGCGCGCCGCTCGGCATCCTGGAGGCCGCCGAGCTCATCCCACCCGCCGAGGAGGACATCGACCGGACGGTCGCGCTCCTCGACGCCGCGTCGGAGGAGCTCGGGCCTCACCGATCGACCGAAGCCAATCCGGCCAAGGCGCTGGCTGCCTGGGTGGGGGACCGGGTCTCGGTGATCTGGGGATCCTCGGGCGTGGCCGAGGTGGCCGCGGTTCGCTGGAAGACGCAGTTCAACGAGAACGCCAAGCGCCCGGCGTTCCACTCGGTCCTGCCCGAGCTGGACCACAACGAGATCGAGGGGTGGCGTGAGGGGGCCGGCGCGGGCTTCGCCGTGATCCTGCTGCGGCATCCGGGCGAAAGCGGGCGCATGGGCCGACGGATCGATGCCACGCTCGAGGCGATCGCCCCCTCCGGCCTGGACGTGCGGCAGGTGCACGCGCGAGGGAGGACGCCGCTGGAATGGCTGTTCTCGCTGATCATGACCGGTGACTTCGCCACGGTGTACACGGCGATCCTGCACGGCATCGACCCCACCCCGGTCCCGGTGCTCACCGGCCTCAAGGATCGGCTTCGGGGATGAATGGTCGTTCGGCGGTGAGCCGCCCGGTGGTCCCCGACCCCGGAGATCTCTTCGCCGAAGAGGCGGTGGCCCTGGTCCGGGAGCGATCGGGGATCCTGCCCGAGGTTGGGCTGGTCCTCGGCTCCGGGCTCGGGGACGCCGTCCAGGCCGATCTCCGGGTGGAGGCGGAGGTGTCGTTCGCGGCCCTCCCCGGCTTCCCTCCGGCCGCCGTGCCGGGCCATGCCCGCCGGCTGGTGATGGGCGAGCTGTACGGGGTCCCGGCCGCGGTCTTCCTAGGCCGGGTGCACTTCTATGAAGGGCACGGGATCGGTCCGACCACCCTGATCCCTCGGCTGGCCGCCGGTCTAGGCGTCGGCTCCCTGATCCTCACCAACGCCTCGGGGGGTCTGGCCCCCGAGCTCCGCGCCGGCTCCCTCATGCTGATCCGCGACCATCTGAACCTGATGGGCGCCAACCCCCTGGCGGGGTGGCGGTTCCCCGGCGGAGGGCCGGCCTTCGTGGACCTGTCCTCGGTCTACGATACGGAGCTGGCCGAGCTGGCCCGGGCCGCGGCCGCGGCGGCCGGCGTCGAGCTGGCCGAGGGCGTGTATGCGGCGATGCCAGGCCCGTCCTACGAGACGCCGGCGGAAACCCGGTTCCTCCGACAGGCCGGCGCCGACGCCGTGGGGATGTCCACGGTCCCCGAGGCAGTGGCCGCGGTCGCGCTGGGGCTTCGGGTGCTGGCCATCTCGGCAGTGGCCAACGCGGCCGGGGCGGCCACCAGCCACGGGGAGGTGCTCGAGGCCGCGGCCGCGGCGGGCACCGGACTCCGCGGCGTCCTATCGGGCCTCATCCCCCGGCTGGCCGCGCGGCCCGCGGCAGGCGGCATGACCTGATGTGATCCACGACGAAGGACGAAGGAGGCGACGGGAGCGGTGGACTGTGACGTGAAGGACCTTGACCTCGCGGAGAAGGGGCGCCTGCGGATCGCCTGGGCCGACCAGGAGATGCGGGTGCTGGCCCTGATCCGGGAGCGGTTCGAGAAGGAGAAGCCCCTGGCCGGCGTGCGCATCGGAGCCTGCCTGCACGTGACCACCGAGACGGCGAACCTGGTCCGCACGCTGGTCGCCGGGGGGGCGGAGGTGGCCCTGTGCGCATCGAACCCCCTGTCCACCCAGGACGACGCGGCGGCGGCGCTGTGTGAGGAGGACGGCATCGCGGTGTTCGCCATCAAGGGCGCCGACCACGAGGCCTACTACCGACACATCAACGAGGTCCTGGACAAGCACCCCCAGGTGACCATGGACGACGGCTGCGACCTGGTGACGACCCTGCACACCCAGCGCCCCGAACAGTTGAAGGAGATCACCGGGGGCACGGAGGAGACCACCACCGGGGTGATCCGCCTGCGGGCCATGGAGAGGGACGGGGTGCTGGCCTATCCGATCGTGGCCGTCAACGACGCCGACACCAAGCACCTGTTCGACAACCGGTTCGGGACAGGGCAGTCGACCATCGACGGCATCATCCGGGCCACGAACCTGCTGCTCGCCGGCCGGACGGTGGTGGTGTGCGGGTACGGGATGTGCGGTCGGGGCGTGGCGTCCAGGGCACGGGGGATGGGCGCGCACGTGGTGGTGTGCGAGGTTGACCCGCTGAGAGCCCTCGAGGCGGTGATGGAGGGATACCAGGCCATGCCCGTGCGAGAGGCGGCGCGCATCGGCGACGTGTTCGTCACGGTCACCGGGGACACCACGGTGCTGGGACGGGAGCAGTTCGACGTCATGAAGGACGGCGCGGTGCTGGCCAACTCGGGGCACTTCGACGTCGAGATCGACAAGGTGGCGCTGGCCGAGATGGCCGAGGAGGTGCGCCGGGTGCGGGAGTTCGTGGACGAGTACCGGCTGCCCGACGGACGGCGGCTCAACCTGCTCGGCGAGGGCCGGTTGATCAACCTGGCCGCCGCCGAGGGCCACCCGGCCGCGGTCATGGACATGTCGTTCGCCAACCAGGCGCTCTGCGTCGAATGGCTCGTCCAGCAGGCAGGGGACCTGGGGCCGCGCGTCCACGGGGTTCCATCCGAGATCGATCGGGACGTGGCCCGGCTCAAGCTGGCCGCGATGGGCGTTGAGATCGACCGGCTCACCGAGGAGCAGGCCGCCTACCTGTCCTCGTGGGAGCACGGTACGTAAGGAGAGCGTGCCGGTGGCCGAGACCCTGCCGGAGCCGTCCGAGGAGGGCCCGCGACCCGAGCCCGGAGTGACGCCCTCGTTCGTCTCGGCCGGTCGAGCCCTGGTCTCCTTGGGTCTCGTCCGGGGAGCCGAGGGGAACCTCTCGGCCTTCGATGGGGAGCGGCTGGTGATCACCCGCGCGGGTTCGTCCCTGGGTGCCCTGACCGAGGCGGACCTGGTGGTGGGAACCCTCGACCGCACGCACCCGGATTCGTCGAGCGACCTTGCCGTGCACGTCCAGCGGTATCGGGAGCGGGGAAGAGGGGCGGTGGCCCACGCCCACCCCGCGGGGACCGTCCCCGAGGGCAGGGCCGAGCCCGGGGAGCACGGCATGTACGTGTTCGCACCCACCCTGGAGGAAGCGGTGGAGGAGGTCGTGCGCTGGGCGCGAACCCGGGGGCAGCGATGACCGCGGCGGCGAGCCCGGTGCGCTCGCTCAGCGTGTCCCCGCTGGAATGGCGGGGAGGCTCGGTGAGGCTCCTCGATCAGACCCGGCTGCCGTTTCAGGAAGTGTTCATCGAGATCACCGGCCCCGAGGAGATGGTGGGGGCCATCCGCCGGCTGGCGGTCCGAGGGGCGCCCCTGCTCGGCATCGCGGCCGCCTACGCGGTGGCCCTTGGGGCGATCCGGTCGACGGCACGAACAGACGAGGGCGTCCTCCGCGACCTCGAACGGGCCGCCGAGATCGTCCGTGCGAGCCGGCCGACGGCGGTGAACATCGCCTGGGCGGCCGATCGGGTGGTGGCGGCCGCGCGCCGGACCCTCCCCCCCACGGTCGCCGGGGTCCGGCGCGCCGCCGCGGACGAGGCCGGGCTGATCGCTCGGGAGGACCGAGAGTCCTGCGCGGCGATCTCCCGGCACGGCCGCGACCTGATCCCTCCTCGCGCCAACGTCCTGACCATCTGCAACACCGGCGCCCTGGCCACCGGCGGATCCGGCACGGCGCTCGGGGTCATCGCCGCCGCCCACCAGGCCCGTGGCCCGCTCCACGTCTGGGTCCAGGAGACCCGGCCCCTCCTGCAGGGGGCCCGGCTGACCGCCTGGGAGCTGGAGCGGCTGGGGATCCCGATGACCCTGGTCGTCGACGCGGCGGCGGGCTCCCTGATGGCACGCGGGCTGGTGGACGCGGTGGTTGTGGGCGCCGACCGGATCGCGGCGAACGGCGACGTGGCCAACAAGGTGGGGACGTACCCGCTGGCGGTGCTGGCGCGCCACCACGACGTGCCCTTCTTCGTCGCCGCGCCCGTCTCCACGATCGACGGCGACACTCCCGACGGGGCCTCGATCTCCATCGAGGAGCGCGACCCGCGCGAGGTGACCCAGCCCTTCGGGACC
>JBKPBM010000256.1:0-6277 GCA_046744325.1 Actinomycetota bacterium
GGAGGACGAGCAGCACGGTACGGTCCGCCGGTGGATCGACGGGGGGATGGAGCCTTAGCTCGTCTCACCGGATGGCGCGCCGCGAGGTGACCAGCACGCGGACCAGGATGACGCCCCCGATGACGATCAGGACAACGGGCAAGACGTAGGCTGCCTTCAGGTTCAGCACGTCAAGCTGATCCAGCAGGAACAGCACGCCGAGCACCACGAACACGACGCCCGTCACCAGCGCGGTTTGGTTCCAGGTCCGAACGCCGTTCATCTCGTCACCTCGATCTGCCCCAATCCGACGGAGAGGTCGAGGGAGAGCACGCCGGCCCGGGGATTGATGGACACAGCCGGGGATCGTTCATCAACATCGAAGCCGGAGCCCAGGGTCCGTCCGAAGATATGCAGCTCGCCCGCGCCCACCCGGCCGTGCCAGAGCACCACCACTCCCGAGGGAACCTCGACCAGCAGCTGCCCAATGCCGACGCTCGCCTCGAGGTGGGCGAAGCGGCTGCCGGCGGGAACCTGGACCCCGGCCGCTATGTGGAGCCCTCGGAGATCGATGGTGAGCTGACCGATCGAGAGGTGGTACGGCGTCTGGAGTTCGCCGAGGGCCGTGGGATGTTCCATTCGGTCGCCGACGCCGCCCTCGAGCTTGATGTCGAAGCTGGACACGGCGATGAGGGAGATCGTGAGGATGACCCCGATGGCGATCAGCCAGCTGTGACGGCCGGAGCGAGCGCCCGCCACCAGCGCGAGCCCGACCGCGATCAGCGCCGCCGGCAGGGCCACGCGCCACGGGATCTGGATGTCGGTGGCGCTCTGGATCAGCCACAGGACCCCGCCCGCGACCAGGAGGAGCCCGACCGCCGCCCAGCCCCAGGGGAAGGGGCGCCGTAGGCTCGGGCGTCGTGGCGGAGGCCCGGGCAGGACCTGGACCCGCTCGGTCGTCGAATCCGGCCGGCCCGGCGCACCCTCCACGTGGGGAGCTTCGTTGTCCTCGGCCCCGTTGGGTGGCGATGGATCGGACATCCCACCCGACCATAGCCACTGAGCTAGGACCGGGCAAACGTGACGTGCCCAAGGAAGACTCGGTCAGGCGACCGAGTGGACGATCTCCTCGTCGAGGTCGGGGTACTTCGCCAGGTGCTCACGGCGCTCGTTCTTCAGGCGCTCGACCATCGCCTCGTACTCGTCCATCCGGCCCTCGCGCTCGTAGAGCTTGCGCGGGTGCAGGAGCTCGACGTCCTCCACGCCCGGCACCTCGTCCGCCACCTCGTACCCGAAGTACTGGCTGTCCGACCACTTGATGGTCTGCTCGGCGATGGCCTTGACGATAGCCGAGGACACCGGGATGGTCACCTTCTTCGATCGCTCGTCATCTGCTCGCCCACCGACCCGCCCCGTGTTCATGAGGAACACTTCCACCGGGTGGGTCTCCAGCAGCTCCAGGAACCGCTGGCCCTGCTGGCCCTGGCGCAGCGGGAAGAAGGGGTTGGTGCCGGGCACGCGCAGGAACTTGCCCTCCTCGGCCTTGCCACCGGCCGACGTGCCCGTGGTCTCCCCGAGCATGAAGAATGCGGCGGCCTGTGTCTGCGAAAGCCGCGACACGGCCGGGATGATGTTCTCGTTCCAGTTCAGGATCAGGATGTAGTCGACCCGGTGCAGGTCCCGGGCGTCCTTGTACCGTCCCAGGTCGGCCAGCGAGAACACCGCTCGCCCGTTCTTCGTGTACGAGGTCTCGAAGAAGTTCACCGTGCCGTGCTCGTCCTGGTACACGTTCTCCAGGTAGGCGGTGGGCTTGGTCACGGCCTTGAAGATGCTGGGCTCGAAGTCCGGGTCCAGCGAGAACGTCTTGGCGAAGCACCCGTTCTCCGTCCCGTAGATCACCCCGCCCGGCATGAGCGCGACGAAGTCGTCCTGCACGGGGAGCGAGTCGTTCTGGGTGGTGAAGGTGGTGGTGGTCTTTCCCGTTCCCGACAGGCCGATGATCAGGAACACCTTCTCGTCGCCGTTGACCGGGATCGCCTTGCACCCCGCGTGCAGGGCCAGGCCCCCGCCATCGTGGACGATCTTGTTCCACATCCGCAGGCCGCCCTTCTTCGACTCCCCGAAGTAGTCGGCCCCGATCACGCGGGTGGTCATCGGCGTGCTGTCCAGGTCGACAGCGATGACCCGGTCCTCGGGGTAGCCCGGCATCGAGAGGTTCGGGGTGTAGATGACGTGGACCTCGGGCTCGCCTCCGGAGCGCTCGTAGTAGAGCTTCTGCTGCATCCCGGCGATGTTGGCGTTGGCCTTCTCGATGGACAGGCGCGCGGCCGTGTGGAAGTCCTCGACGTTGCCGATGTAGCCGTCGACGACCACCATCTCCTGCTCGGCGATGTAGTCGTCCTGGAGTTTGGCGATCCGGGCGTACTCGTCCCGGCTGATGATCTTCTGGTCCGTGACCCCGGGATCGTCGGTGACCACGAATGTCGACGCCGAGCTGCGAGCGGTCACCCGGGTCTGCACGTTCACGTTGTCGAACTCGGTGATCCGGCACGTGGGCATCTGTTCGGTGAAGGCCCTCAGCTCCTCAGGCGAGGGATTGTCGTGGATCCTCTTGGCGTTCACAGCGGTCTCCTCGGGGCTTCGTGACCGAAACGAGGGTCGCTAGTCTACCGGCTGCTTCCGGCCGCCTGGGAAGATGGGAGCCGGGATGCAGATCGAATCCGTGCGGGCTCGCGTGGCGGGCATGTCGCGATCCCGGCGCGTCTGGGTGGCGCTGGGGATCGTCTACGTCGTGTGGGGCTCCACCTATCTGGCCATCCGGGAGGCCGTCCTCACCATCCCGCCGTTCCTGATGGCGGCGGCCCGATTCCTGGTGGCCGGCGGGGTGCTGTTCGCGTGGGCCGGTCGCCGGGGCGACGCGAAGGGCGACCCCATCGGGTGGCGGCAGTGGCTGGCCTGCACGCTGGTCGGCGGGCTCCTGCTGCTGGGAGCCAACGGCGGCGTGGTGTGGGCCGAGCAGCACGTGGCCTCCAGCGTGGCGGCCCTGATCATCGCCGGGGTCCCCATCTGGATGGCCGTCATCGCCGCCGTCCTCGGCGAGGAACGGCTCCGCCTGCGAACCGTCGCCGCCCTGGCGGTGGGGCTGGGGGGAACGGCCCTCCTGGTGCGGTCCGTGGACTCCGGAGGTGGGTCGGTGAACATCGCGGGCGTGCTGGTGCTGGTGGGAGCCTCGGTGTCCTGGGCCACCGGCTCCGTGATCTCCCGAAAGGTCCCCCTCCCCAAGCGACCCCTCGTGGCCACGGCCATGGAGATGCTTGGCGGCGGGACGCTGCTGTTGATCGTCGGCCTCGCCTCCGGCCAGCTCGGGAAGCTCCACCCACGCGACGTGTCGGCAGCCTCGCTGGCCGGGTTCCTCTACCTGATCGTGTTCGGGTCGCTGGTGGCCTTCAGCGCCTACGTGTGGCTGTTGAAGAACGCCCCGACGTCGCTGATCTCGACCTACGCCTACGTGAACCCGGTGGTGGCGGTGTTCCTCGGGTGGGCCGTGCTGTCCGAGCGCATCACGCCGATGACGCTGCTCTCTGCCGCCATGATCGTGGGCGCGGTGGCGATCATGGTCCTGGCGCAGGCGAGGGAGCGAGCCGCCGCGCCTGGTCCGGAGGCATCCTGACGATGGCGATGACGGGCTTCACCGAAGACGAGCTCGTCGAGGTGATCCGTCGGATCCTGGCCGACGACGTTCCCGGCGTCCGGCTCGGGGTGGGGGACGACGCGGCCGTGGTCGAGATTGGGGGCCACCACGCGGTGCTCACGACCGACATGCTGGTTGAGGACGTCCACTTCCGCCGAGGGGCGATGGCGCCGAGGGATCTCGGGGCGAAGAGCCTGACGGTGAACGTCAGCGACGTGGCCGCCATGGGCGGCAGTCCCCGGTTCGCCCTGATGTCCCTGGGTGTCCCGCCCGACACCGAGCTGCCGTGGTTGGTGGAGCTCTACGGGGGTCTGCGCGACGCCGCGGCGGACTACGGCATGAGCGTCGTGGGGGGCGATACCTCGCGCTCCGAACGGGTGGTCATCTCGGTGACCGTGGTGGGCGAAGTGGCCAGGGGTGGGGCCGTCCCTCGGTCCGGCGCCAGCCCGGGGGACCGACTGGTGGTCACCGGGGCCCTGGGCGGGGCGGCAGGTGGGCTTCGGCTCGCCGAGGCCGATCCACGTGTCGCCAGTCCTTCACTGGCCACCGAGTGGGGACGCGAGCTCCTGGAGCGCCTGCAACGCCCCGTGGCCCGGGTGGGCGAGGGCCAGACCCTGGCCCAGGCGGGCGCCACCGCCATGATGGACCTCTCCGACGGGTTGGCCATCGATCTGTCCCGGCTGTGCCGGGAGAGCGAGGTGGGGGCGGTCGTCGTGCTGGCCGACGTGCCGGTGATCCCGGCGTTGGAGCACCTGCGAGAGGCCATGGCCATCGACCCGGTGGAGATGGCCCTCTCAGGCGGGGAGGACTACGAGCTGCTGGCCGCCATCCCGCATAAGGCCGTGGGCCGGGCCACCGCCAAGCTCCGCGAACGGTTCGGGACCACGCTGACCGACATCGGCGAGGTCACCGCCGAGCGCGGCCTGGTCGCAGTCGAGCCCGACGGGTCGCGCTCGCCGCTGGAGCCCCGGGGGTGGGACCACTTCGGTGCCTGACGCGGCGGGGATCCCTCGAGCCATCACCATCGCCGGCTCGGACTCGGGGGGCGGGGCAGGCATCCAGGCCGACCTGAAGACCTTCGCCGTCCTCGGCGTGTGGGGGACCGCTGCGGTCACCTCGATCACGGTCCAGAACACCCGTGGGGTCGCCCGCGTGGCCGACGTGGCGCCCGACGTGGTGGCCGACCAGATCCGGGCGGTGGTGACCGACATCGGGGTGGACGCGGGGAAGACCGGCATGCTGTCGTCGGCACCGATCGTCAGGGCGGTGGCCGGCGCGATCGCCGAGGTCGGGGTCCCGAACCTGGTGGTCGACCCGGTGTTCGTCTCCAAGCACGGGCACCCCCTGCTCAGGCCGGACGCGGTGGACTCCCTTCGGCGCCAGATCGTCCCACTGGCCACCCTGGTCACACCCAACCTGCCCGAGACCGAGGGACTCTCGGGCGTGCCCGTCAGCTCCCGGGACGACATGGCCAAGGCCGGCCGGGCGATCCTCGAGCTGGGGGCACGGGCCGTGCTGGTCAAGGGGGGGCACCTCCCGGGAGATCGGGCCGACGACCTCTTCCTCGATCCGGAGCGCGAGGAATGGCTGGAGGCCGAACGCATCGACACTCGCGATACCCATGGGACCGGGTGCGTCCTGTCCTCGGCCGTTGCCGCCCATCTGGCGAGGGGCGAGGAGCTCCTGGACGCTGTAAGGCTGGCGAAGGCGTTCGTCACTGAGTCCATCCGTCACGCGGTGCGGATCGGTGGCGGGATCGGGCCGGTGAGCCCGGGGTGGCGGTTGATGGCAGGGGAGCGGGACTAGGTCCGGTCAGCCGGGGCGAGCGACCTTGCCCGCCTTGAGGCATTTCGTGCACACGTTCAGCCGGCGGGGGGCGCCGTTCACCAGCGCCCGGACCTTCTGGATGTTGGGGTCCCATCGCCGGTTGGTCCGGTGATGTGAATGGGATACCTTCATCCCGAACCCGGGGGTCTTGCCGCAGACGTCGCACGCTGCCATCGCCTGGGCATGGTAGCAGCCACCCTTCGGGGCGCCACCCAGGTCAGCCGGGGACGGCAGGAGGAGGCGGGGGTGGGGGCGCCCGGCGGGTCCGGCGCACCCGGAGGCCCAGGAGGGCCCCACCGATGACCACCGGCAGGAGGGCCAGGCCGATGATCCAGCCCACGCCGAGTCCCTTCGATGCCGGGGTCGGGGTGGGAAGGACCGCCCGAGGCGTGGTTGGAGGCGGGGACGGCGACGGTGAGGGCGACGGGCTGGGGGCGAGCCCCGCGACGTGGATCCATCGGGCGGGCGTGCGGACGATGTCAACTCCATTGGTCACCACTGCCTGGAGGGCGTAACGGCCCGTGGTCAGCTCGGGCACGGTGCCGCTCAGGGTTACCGTGCCGGCGAGCTCGGTCCGCGGCGTGGTCACCGGAACGTCGGCCCCCTCATCCTCCGGCGCGAGGACCAGGTTGACCACCGAGGTCTGGGGCAGCGTCACGCTCGCCGAGAGCTTCTGGCCCATGGCGGCGCGCTTGGGCCCTTTCAGCGTTCCCGCCTCGATGTACGAGGGTGGCTGATGCCCGGTGGAGACCCGGAGGCGCTTCCCGCCCCGCACCAGCC
>JBKPBM010000086.1:0-4898 GCA_046744325.1 Actinomycetota bacterium
ACGAGATGCAACAGGTGGTCTCGTGGGCTCGGAGATGTGTATAAGAGACAGGTCGTGTACTCCACGTTCGACAAGCCGGCCGACCAGCACACCCAGGTCACCGAGCTGGTCCTCGAACGGGCCAAGCGCCTGGTGGAGCAGGGCCGCGACGTGGTGATCCTGCTGGACTCGATCACCCGTCTGGCCCGCGCGTACAACCTGGCGGCCCCTGCCAGCGGGCGCATCCTGTCCGGCGGCGTGGACTCCACGGCCCTCTACCCGCCCAAGCGGTTCTTCGGCGCGGCCCGGAACCTCGAGGAGGGCGGCTCGCTCACCATCATCGCCTCGGCCCTGGTGGAGACGGGCTCACGGATGGACGAGGTGATCTTCGAGGAGTTCAAGGGCACGGGGAACTGGGAGATCCGGCTGGACCGGTCGCTCTCCGAGAAGCGGATGTTCCCGGCCCTGAACATCGAGGCCTCGGGAACCCGCAAGGAGGAGCGCCTCATGCCCACCGAGGAGCTGGCCCTGGCCTGGCGGCTCCGCCGGGTGCTCCACGCACTGGACCCGGCCGCGTCCCTCGAGCTGCTCATCGACAAGATGCGCCAGACCCGTTCCAACGAGCAGTTCCTGCGGGAGATCTCCAAGGCCCCGGCCGGCGACTAGGGGGCGGGAGCGATCGATGGCCGGTTGGGGCGACGATCCGGTGATGGCCGAGCTCCGTGCGGCGCTCGCCGAAGGCTGGGTGCCGGTGGGTGTGAACGACGAGCGCGACAGCACCGGGACGGCGTTCGACGTGGTCACGGTGGAGCGCGACGGCGAACGCAGGGTGTTCCGAAGCGACCACCTGGCGTTCCACCGGTACGTGGAGGGCCTGATGGAGGACTACGGTCTGTCGTACTCATGACCCCTGCCGGCGTGGTGGGAATAGCGAGACGTTGAAAGGAACGAGATGAAGGAAGGAATCCACCCCGAATACGTGACGGCGGTCGTGCGGTGCTCCTGCGGGAACACGTTCACCACGCGATCGACCAAGCCCGAGATCCACCTCGAGCTGTGCTCGGCCTGCCACCCGTTCTACACGGGCAAGCAGAAGCTGGTCGACACCGGTGGGCGGGTCGAGCGGTTCCAGCGGCGCTACGCCCAGCGCGGCGCGTCCACAAGCTGAGCCGCCCTCGCCCCGTGGAACGAGCGCCTCGATCCGTCGTGCCGTCCGCCGCCCGCGAGGATCACTTCTACGGCGGGCAGGCCGTGATCGAGGGGGTCATGATGCGCGGACGGGACCACTGGGCCGTGGCCGTCCGCCGACCCGACGGCTCCATCCACACCGAGGGCCACGAGATCCGATCGGTGGCCCGCCGCCATCCGGTCTTTCGAAGGCCGGGTTTGCGAGGTGTGCTGGCCCTGGGGCAGGCCCTGTCGATCGGGGTGCGCGCGCTCACGGTCTCGGCCAACCAGTCGGTGGAGGCCGAGGAGCGTCTGACGCCGGCGGCCATGGGCGTGTCCATGACGGTGGCCCTGGTCCTGTTCCTGGCCGTGTTCGTCGTGGGGCCGTACCTGGGGTTCCGGCTCCTCCAACACCGGGTGACCTCGAGCTTCCTCCGAACCTTCCTGGAGGGCCTGGCCCGGGTCGCGCTGTTCCTCGCCTACCTCGCCGTGATCGGCCGGATGAAGGAGATCCGCCGCGTGTTCCAGTACCACGGCGCGGAGCACAAGACGATCGCCGCGTTCGAACATGGCGACGCGCTCACTCCCGACGCGGTCGATCGGTACTCCACCCTGCACGTGCGGTGCGGGACGAACTTCCTGTTGATCGTGATGCTGCTGGCCATCCTGGTGTTCACGGCCTTCGGCTCCCACGGCCTGCTGTGGGGGATCGTGCTTCGGATCGTGGCCATCCCGGTGATCGCCGGGATCTCCTACGAGATGCTGCGGCTGGGCGCCCGCCTCACCGGCTCACGGGCCATGCACATCCTGATGCTCCCCGGGCTGTGGCTGCAGAGGATCACCACCCGTCCGCCGGACCGCGACCAGATCGACGTGGCCATCCGGTCGTTCCAGGAGGTACAGGCCATGGAGCGCCTGCCGGTGGTCGCGAGCGCGAACGATCCTTGAATGGCTGACCGGTCGGGCTACAGTTAGAGGTCCAAGCGACGCCGCTCACTGGAGGGGGGATGGGCGACATGGCCGCACACCAGGGGGACACTTCCCCGCTGCGCCCGTCAGACATCGCCGGGATGCGGTTCACCGTGGCCAGGCGCGGCTACGACCCCGACGAGGTCACGGCCTTCCTCGCCATGGTGGCCGAGCGCCTGAGCCGGCTCCAGGCGGAGGTCGAGTGGCACCGGGGCCGGACCGAGCATCTGGAGCGCCGCATGGCATCGGCCCAGGAGGGCGCGTACGCGCGCGTGTCGCGCGACTTCGCCGAGGCGATCCGCCTGGCCGACGAGGCGACCACCCGGGTCCGGACCGACGCCGAGGCCGCAGCCCGCAACGCGGTCTCCTCGGCCCAGAGGGAAGCCGAACGGATCCTGGCCTCGGTGCGGACCGAGGCTCGAGAGATCCTGAGCGATGCGAAGGCGCGATCGGAACGAATCCTGCAGGATGCGACCCTCGCCGCGGTCCAGGCCGCCGAGGCGGCCATCGTCGACGTCGGGGTCTCCGAGGCTCGGCCCTCGATCTCTCCCTCCCACCCCACGTTGTGGGGCCGTCCATCGACGGCCGCCGCGAGCACGAACGGGCATCTCCCGGCGGCCGAGCCGATCCCTCTCATCCCTCCGACCATGGAGACAGCGCCACCTGCTCCGCCAGCCGTCGGCCAGCCGTACGCGGAGGACGATCTGGACGTCCACTTCGAGGGCTCGCTGTTCGATCTCTTCGACGAGCCCGAGGACGACCTCTAGGCATTCGCAGAGCTCGACCCGGCCATAATGCCTGGGTGATGCGCGAACGCCTCGACGAGATCGAACGCCGCTACGAGGACCTGCAGCGGGAGCTGACCCGGCCGGAGGTCGCCTCGGACCCTTCACGGCTTCGAGACCTGGGCAAGCAGCATGCCGAGCTCCAGGAGGTCGTCGAGGTGTCCAGGGCATGGCGCGACGCGCTCCGCCAGACGGAGGACGCGAGGTCGCTGGCCCGGGACGAGCGCGATCCGGAGATGGCCGAGTTCTTGCGAAGCGAGGAGGCCGAGGCCGAACGGCGGGCCGGTGAGCTTGAAGAGCGGCTGGCCCTGCTGCTGGTGCCGAAGGATCCCAACGACGACCGGAACGTGGTGCTGGAGATCCGGGCAGGGACCGGCGGGCAGGAGGCGGCGCTGTTCGCCGCCGACCTGTTCGAGATGTACCAGCGCTATGCCGAGCGCAACCGGTGGCGGACCGAGGTGCTGTCGTCCAGCCCGTCGGACCTGGGCGGGTTCAAGGAGCTGGTCATGGAGGTGCGCGGGCAGGGGGCGTACTCGCGGCTGAAGCACGAGTCCGGCGTCCACCGGGTCCAGCGCATCCCGCGGACCGAGTCGCAGGGACGCATCCACACCTCGACGGCGACGGTGGCCGTGCTGCCCGAAGCGGAGGACGTCGACGTGGCGATCAACCCCGAGGACCTGGAGATCCAGGTGTACCGCTCCTCCGGCCCCGGGGGCCAGAGCGTGAACACCACCGACTCGGCCGTCCGAGTGATCCACAGGCCGACCGGCATCAAGGTGGAGGTCCAGGAGGAGCGGTCGCAGCGCCAGAACAGGGAAAAGGCCATGACCTACATCCGCACCCGTTTGCTCAAGATGGCCCAGGATGAGCAGCACCGCGAGGAGGCCGCCGCCCGCAAGGCGCAGGTCGGGACCGGGGAGCGATCGGAGAAGATCCGGACGTACAACTTCCCCCAGAACCGGGTCACCGACCACCGGCTCGAGCTGTCGGTGCAGAACCTCCCGCAGGTGATGCTGGGGGACCTGGACCGGTTCATCAGCGCCCTCATGGAGCAGGAACGCCGCGAGCAACTGGCCGGGACCGTGGAGCCCGCGTCCGCCCGCTGATGGCGATGCGTCCGTCGGAGGTGGTTCGCCGGTCAGCCGACTACCTGGCCCGCCACGGCGTTGAGAGCCCGCGGGAGACGGCGGAGGTCCTGCTGATGAGCGTGCTCGGCGTCGACCGCGCGGGCCTGTACGCCAGGGGAGAGGGGCTGGACACGGCGCACGCGCGGGCGTTCGGCCGGGCGCTGTGCCGGAGATGCAAGGGAACGCCGCTTCAGCACCTCACCGGCGAGCAGCAGTTCATGGCGCTGACCCTCACCGTCCGCCCGGGCGTCTTCGTCCCCCGGCCCGAGACCGAGGGCGTGGCCGAGGTCGCCCTGGCATGCATCGCCGCCGTGTCCAGGCCGGTCGTGGTGGACGTGGGCACCGGGACCGGCGCCATCGCCCTGGCCATCAGGGCTCGTCGGCCGGACGCGCGGGTCGTGGCCTCGGACGACTGGTCGAGGCGCCGGGGGTCGACCTCGAAGAGGCGGCTCATGCCGTGGGTCGTCGGCCCCGCACGATCCGGTCCCGGCCCGTCAGATCCTGGAGCACCTCGACGTCGACGTATCCCACCTCGAGGATCGAACGGACCGCCCGGGCCTGCGCGTCGCCGATCTCCATCACCAGCCGGCCGCCGGGAGAGAGCCACTCGAGCGCGGCTTCGGCCAGCCGCGCGTGCACCTCGGTGCCCCCGATCAGTGCTTCGACGGGGTCGGCGCGAACCTCCGCCGGGAGATCGCCGTACTCGCTGCCCTCCACGTATGGCGGGTTGCTGACGATGAGATCGATCGAACCTCGAAGCTCGGACGGCAGCGGGTCCAGCAGATCGCCCACCCGGACGTCCAATGCCAGGCCCAGACGCCTCGCGTTGGACCGCGCGAGATCGATGGCGGCCTCCGAGACGTCCGTGGCC
>JBKPBM010000065.1:0-10302 GCA_046744325.1 Actinomycetota bacterium
TCCTGGCCCTGACCGGTCGGCGGGCGGAGGAAGCGGAACAGGAAACCAACCTCGACGAAGGAGGCCGGCCATGAGCACCGCCGTCGCTCGCATGGAGAGGCGTCATGTCAGCCTGACCGAGGCGATCTCGCACCAGCTCACGATCGCCCGACGGAACCTGCTGCACATCCGGTCCGACCCCGAGCAGATGGTCGGCATGACCATCCAGCCGCTGATGTTCCTGCTCCTGTTCGTGTTCGTGTTCGGCGGGGCGATCGCCGGATCGAGCCGGCAGTACCTCCAGTTCGCCCTGCCCGGGATCATCGTACAGACCGTGACCTTCACGGGATTCCAGACCGCGCTGGGCCTGAACATCGACTTCCAGCGAGGGCTGATCGACCGGTTCCGATCGCTGCCCATCTCCCAGCTGTCCGTGGTCGGGGGACGGATCCTGGCGGACGCCGTTCGGGTGCTGTGGGGGCTGCTGATCATCCTGGGGCTGGGGACGATCCTGGGCTTCCGGTTCCACGGCGGGTTCGCCGGTGCGATCGGCGGGATTGCCCTGGCCACCTTGTTCGGCGTCGCCATGTGCTGGCCGATGGCGCTGATCGGGATCACCGCCAAGACCCCCGAGGCGGTGAACTCCTACGGGTTCCTGCTGATCCTGCCGCTGACGTTCGCCAGCTCGGTGTTCGCCCCGCCGTCGACCATGCCCGGGTGGCTGCAGGCCTTCGTGAAGGTGAACCCGATCAGCAAGGTGGTCGACGCCACTCGCGGCCTGATGCTGGGAGGGACCGTGGCCACCCCGCTGTGGGCGTCCCTCGCATGGATCGCCGGGATCATGGCCGTGTTCGTGCCGCTGACCATCCGGCGGTACCGCCACCGGGTGTAGGCGAAGTACGCTTATCGGCCGTCATGCGCCCCTTGAACCCGTGATCTGCTCGAGCTGCGGGGCCGAGAACTCCTCCGGCCGCCGGTTCTGTGGCCAGTGCGGCTCGCCGCTGTCGGTGACCTGCCCGGTCTGTGGGAGCGCGAACGAGCCGGTCCGGTTCTGCGGCCAGTGCGGCTCGCCCCTGTCCGGGTCCGAGAACGCGACGGCCGCCGAGCCGGCACCGCCTCCCGGGTCCGACCGAGCGAGCCCCACCGCGGAGCGCCGGCTCGTCTCGGTGCTGTTCGCCGACCTGGTGGGGTTCACTCCGTTGGCGGAGTCGCGGGATCCCGACGAGGTCCGCGAGGTCCTCAGCCACTACTTCGACACGTGCCGGACGCTCATCGGCCGGTACGGAGGCACGGTGGAGAAGTTCATCGGCGACGCGGTCATGGCCATGTGGGGCGCGCCCGTGGCCCAGGAGGACGACGCCGAACGGGCGGTCCGGGCGGCGCTGGACCTGACCCAGGCCGTAGCGGCGCTGGGCGAGGAGGTCGGCTGGCCGGACCTCCGGGCTCGGGCGGGCGTTTTGACCGGCGAGGCCGCAGTCACGATCGGCGCGACCGGCGAGGGGATGGTCGCCGGCGACCTGGTCAACACGGCGTCGCGGATCCAGGCCGCGGCCCCGCCCGGTGCCGTGTTCGTGGGCGATGGGACGCGCAGGCCGACGGAGGCCGCCATCGCCTACGAGGACGCCGGCCTGCACGAGCTGAAGGGCAAGTCCGAGCCCGTCCAGCTGTGGCGGGCCCTCCGGGTGGTGGCCATGCGGGGCGGGCTCCTGCGTTCCGAAGGGCTGGAGGCGCCGTTCGTGGGCAGGGACGCCGAGCTGCGGACCGTGAAGGACCTGTTCCATGTCTCCGCCGAGAGCCGCAAGGCCCACATGGTGTCGGTGATCGGCATCGCCGGGATCGGCAAGTCCAGGCTGTCGTGGGAGTTCTACAAGTACATCGACGGCCTCCAGGAGACGATCCGCTGGCATCGGGGACGCTGCCTCGCGTACGGGGAAGGGGTGACCTACTGGGCCCTGGCCGAGATGGTTCGGAGCCGGGCCGGCATCACCGAGGGCGAGGATTCCGCGTCGGCCCGGGCCAGGCTCCAGGCCACCGCCCTGGAGTTCGTCCCCGACCCCGAGGAGCGCTCCTGGGTGGAGACCCGTCTGGCCCACCTGCTGGCCCTGGAGGAGCGGACGGCCCGGGAGCCCGAGGACCTCTTCGGCGCCTGGCGCCTGTTCTTCGAGCGGATGGCCGAACAGAACCCGGTGGTCCTGGTGTTCGAGGACATGCAGTGGGCCGACCCCTCGCTGCTGGACTTCGTCGACTACCTGATGAACTGGTCCCGGGGGCACCCCTTGTTCGTCATGTCCCTGGCCAGGCCCGAGGTGGCCGATCGCTTCCCCGCGTGGACCGCGGCCCGCCGGGGGGTCTCCACGATGTACCTCGAGCCGCTCGAACGTGAGGACGTGGAGAAGCTGCTCCAGGGGCTGGTTCCCGGCCTGCCAGTGGAGGTCCTGGGCACGATCCTGGACCGCGCCGAGGGCGTGCCTCTGTACGCGGTCGAGACGGTGCGGATGCTGCTGGACCGGGGCCTGTTGGTCCGGGAGGGAAGCGTCTACCGTCCGACGGGGCCGATCGAGCACCTCGACGTCCCGGAGTCCCTCCACGCGCTGATCGCGGCCCGGCTCGACGGGCTTCCGGCCGAGGAACGGGCGGTCCTGCAGGACGCGGCGGTGATCGGCAAGACGTTCAGCGCGCCGGCACTGGCCGCGGTCACCGGACGGCCTGAGCCGTCCGTCCAGGGCATCCTCGGGTCGATGGTTCGCAAGGAGGTCCTCTCGGTCCAGGCCGACCCTCGCTCCCCCGAGCGAGGCCAGTACGTGTTCCTCCAGGACCTCGTTCGTCGGGTGGCATACGAGACCCTCTCGATGCGGGACAGGAAGGCTCGCCACCTCGCGGTCGCCCGGTACATCGAGGCCGCGGGGATCGGAGAGGAGGCCGAGTTCGCCGAGGTGCTGGCCTCGCACTACCTCGACGCCAGCCGGGCCGCCCCCGACGCACCCGACGCCCAGGAGATCAAGGCTCGGGCCCGGGACGCCCTGGTCCGAGCGGCGGGACGCTCGGAGTCCCTCGCGGCACGGCGGGAGGCCCTGACCTACTTCGAGCAGGCGGCGGAGCTGACCGACGAGCCGGCGGCTCGTGCCGACCTCCTCACTCGCGCCGGAACCATGGCCTTCGATGCAGCGCTGGTCGAACGCGGCCGGGACCTGTTCGATCGGGCGATCGCCCTGACCCAGCGGCTGGAGGACGAGGTGGCCCAGGCTCGCATCGAGATCAAACGGGCGTTCATGTCCACGGCGGACGGCCGGCTCGAGGAGTCCCGCGACCGTCTCCTGTGGGCCCGCGATGTCCTGGCCGGACAGCCTCCCGGGCCGGACCTGGGCGAGGTTGCCGCGGAGCTTGCCCGCATCACGTACTTCACGGGAGATCCCGAAGGAGCCCTCGCCTTCATCGAGGAGGCGTTGCCCTTGCTGGAGCGGCATTTCATCCCTGAGTCGCTCTCTCAGGCCATGAACACGAAGGGGATCATCCTTCGGTCAAAGTCCCGGAGTCAGGAGGCGATCGCCCTGGTCCGGCACGCCCTTCGCATCGGGCTCGAGCACGACGCCGCGCCGGCCACGATGCGGGCATACAACAACCTGGTGTCGATGCTCGACGCGGAGAACCGGTTCGCCGAGCAACTGCAACTCCTGGACGAGGGCGTGGCTCTCGCACGGAAGTTCGGAGACTCGGGCTGGCTGGCAAAGTTCCTGGCGGCGAAGGCCGGCCAGCTCGCATGGGTGGGCCGGTGGGACGAGGCGGTGGCCGTCGACGCCGAGGCTCGATCCGACCCCGAGACGGCCAATCTCTCGGCCATGGCGATGGAACGGTCCGTCCTGACCCTGCCCCACGCGGTGCGGGAGGAGCCACGCCTGGCCGAGCAGGCACTGGCGGAAGAAGTGCTGGAGGCCAGCGAGGACGTCCAGGCGGTCGGGATGCTCAACCTCGGGCGCGCCTGGATCCATCGATACGCGGGTCGGTACGAGCAGGCCATCGAGGCCGCTCGGCGAACGATCGCCACGAGGGATCAGATCGGCCAGGCGGGGCCCATCGACGCGGCGTATGCAACGGCCGTGGAGTCCGCGCTGGCCATGGAGGACATCGAGCTCGCCGAAACGTGGTTGGGGGAGATGGACACGGTGCCCGCCGGTGAACGCTCGCCCTATTTCCGCGCGGAGCTGACGCGGCTGCGAGCTCGCGCGGCGGCCATCAGGGGTGATGCCGCCGCGGCGCGCTCCGGCTTCGACGAGGCCGTGTCGATGTTCCGACACCTCGGGATGCGCTACCACCTGGCGGTCGTCCTGGCCGAGGAGGGGGACTGGCTCGACGACCAAGGGAAGCCAGATGAAGCTCGCTCCTTGCTCGACGAGGCGCGCGACATCTTCGAGGATCTCCGGGCGGCGTGGTGGCTTCGACGGATGGTCGCGGGCCCCGAGGTGTCTGCCGGAACCGAGCCCCAGATCGTGGAGGCCTGAAGCGCCCGGGCTCATTCGGCCCGGCGCGCCCGTCGTTCGTCCGCGCGTCGGGCTCGTACCGAAAGCACGCCGGCCACCACCAAGCCGGTGCCAACCAGGCCGATCAGCGTGATCCCGCGATAGACGAGCACGGCGGCGGTGGCGGCGGACCCGGGCGTGCCGTACGCGACGAAGGTGGCAACCAGCCCGCCCTCCACAAAACCGAGGCCGGCGGGGGTGATCCCGATGCTCGAGATCACCTTCGCCCCGGCGAAGGCCAGTAGCACCACGCCCCAGGGCACGTGCGCGCCGACGGCGAGAAAGGCCAGCGCCAAAGACAGGACGTCCAGGAACCAGTTGACGGTCGAGTAGACAGCCGCGGCGGTCCAGGTCCGGATCGACGGGTGCATGTCCTTCATCGAGGTGGAGATCTCCCGGGCCTGCTTCGTCGCCCTGGCCACCAGCCCGCCGATCCGGCGTCCGACGTGGCGTTCGAGCCAGGCGAGCCCCGAGACCAGCAGGTGCGGATGGCGGAACAGGAGCGCCGCGCCCGTCGCCCCGGAGAAGACGACGGAGAGGATCGGCAGGAGGATCGGAAGCGCCTGTCCGCCAGCGATGATGGCCCCGACCAGCGCAACGCCGGCCAGCGCAGCGAAAGCGATAGCCCCCGAGGCCAGCTCGCTCCACGCGGCGATGGCCCGGGTGGCACCGAACCGGCGGTACTGCGCGTACGCGTAGCCCTCGGCCACGGCCACTCCGGCGGGGACGGACATCGAGATGGCGTTGCTGGCCAGGGTGACCAAGATCATCGGCCAGCGCTTGGGCCTGGCGCCCCCGGCCCTCATGATCACCAGCTGGGTCTCGGCCAGGGGAGGGATGGAGGCCAGCTCGGCCAGGAACGACAGGATGATCCAGTACCAAACGATCCGGGTCATGGTGCTCGCGAATCCGGTGAAGGTGTGCCGTTCGCGGATGGCGAAGACGATCACGAGGAGGATGGCCGCGAGCTGAACGAGGACTCGCAGAACGAAGCCGCGCCTCGACCGCGCTGTCGTTCGTTCCTGTCGCTTGGCTGCCGCCTCTGTCATCGAAGGGCGTCCGGCCTTACAACCTGCTTGGCCCAGCTGACCAGACGTTGCGCCAGCTTTGCTGCGTCAAGGGCCTCATTGGCTACTGCTCGGCGCGATTGATATTCGACCAGCGTCTTCTTTTCAAGGAGCTGCCTCAACTGCGAGGCGCTCTTCCGCAGTTCACGCGACCCGCCTGCGATCTCGTCTAGAAGGTCCGCCGCACGGGCGTGGTCGGGGTCTGCCGAACGTTGCCCGGAGAGCGCAATGCTTACCTTGGTAAGAAACCCTACCACCTGGTCAGAACCTCTACCATGACGGGGGAACGCCCGACAGGACTCGAGTCATCGCGTCGCTTGTCTTCGCCTGAAGACCAGCAGACGAAGAACGCGCTCAGATCGCCGCCCACGACTTCTTCATCTCGCAAGCTCCGCCACAAGGTCTTGAGCGTGGACGATGCGGAGCGTTTGGGTTGCTCGTGTCAGAGCGACGTAGAGCTCGCGGTACCCCTCGATGCCGAGCGCAACGAACTCCGACGGCTCGGCCAGGATCACGTGGTCGAACTCCAGGCCCTTCGCTTCGCGCGGGGTGAGCAGCGTGAGCTTGCGGCCCTTCCCCCAGTCGGCGGCATCGAATTCGACCCGGCTGTTGAACGCGGCCTCGTGGACCTCGTCGCGAAGGGAGTCGGGCACGATCACCCCAACCGAGCCGGTCCACGACCTGGCCTCCACCATCTCCTTCACCAGGGCTCGGGCGATCGCCACGCCTGACACCCGAACGAAAACCGGCTCTGCACCGCCACGGATCGGCACCGCTGGTGTGAGGTCGGGAGCGATCACCGGAAGCAGCCGCGAGGCTAGTTCCAGCATGGCGCCCGGGACCCGATAGCCGATCCGGAGCTCCTCGACACGGGCCGCCGGGCCTCCTGGCAGATGGGAGAGCACGTCCTCCCAGCGGGAGTGTGCCCACAGCCCGGTGGCCTGGGCCACGTCGCCCATCACGGTCATCGAGCCCGACGGCGCCCGCCGGGCGATCATCCGAAGCTGCATCGGGCTCAGGTCCTGGGCCTCGTCCACGATCACGTGGGCGTACGTCCGCGGGATCCCGGCGATGATCGCCTGGGCCTCGTCGACCAGGGGCACGTCACCGTTCGTCCAGGACTCATCCCCAGCGCGGCCGGCGGAGCGAACCAGCGCGCGTTGCTCTGCGGGCGAGAGCAGCCCCTCGGCAGCCTGTCGCAGCCGTCCCCCGTTCGACACCACGTCGCGGACCAGTTCGCGTGCCGTCAGCGCCGGCCACACGCGGTCCAGCAGGGACTGGAATCGCCGGTCCCGAAGGAGTCCCTGGTACGAGTCTGGATCGGGCCCGGCCTCCCCTGCCCGCGTCGAGCGCGCGCTGACGTAGCTGGCCAGCGCCACCTGGAGGCGGTCGCGCGCCTCTCGGTACGGGAGGCGCGCGCCGTGCGTGTCTTCGAGCAACCGCTCCATCACCCACGGTTCCACTCGCACGCCTCGAACACCAACCCGAAGCTCGAGCGCCTCGGCCAGCGGCCGTGTCCGCACCCTGATCATCCGCCGGAGCAGCTCCGCCATCCGCACGTCGCCCTTCAATCGAAGCGTCTCGCCGGCGTCCTGGCCGTGGATGCGCACCGCCGGCAGCTCGTCGATCGCCTTTTGCACCACCGTGGTCTCGCCGAGCGCCGGCAGCACCCGTTCGATGTAGCGCATGAACGCGCGGTTCGGCCCCACGATCAGCACGCCCCCGCGACGCCCCGCGCCACGCATCTGATACAGGAGAAACGCGGCGCGATGCAGGCCGACAGCCGTCTTCCCCGTCCCCGGCGCGCCCTGCACCACCAGGACGCCATCGGACGGGAGCCGGATCAGCCGGTCCTGCTCCGCCTGGATCGTGGCGGCGACGTCGCGCATCGTTCCGGTGCGCTCCCGGCCGAGCTCCGACAGCAGGACGTCGCCCGCCCGGAGCAGCGTCCCGGCGACCTCGACGGACCGCACCGGATGGTCGCCGGCGAACACCTCGTCCTGGAAGTCGAGGATCCGCCGGGCCTCGGTACCGAAGGTGCGCCGCCGCTCCAGCTCCCACGGGTCGAACACGCTGGCCTGGTAGAAGGCCTCGGCCACCGGCGCCCGCCAGTCGATCACCACCGGGTCTTGGTTCTCGTCGTGGACGTGGCGCCGGCCGATGTAGTACGTCTCGCCGTCCAACTGGTCGACACGGCCGATCGTCAGCGACGTCTCCTCCTCCAGATCGGCCAGACGCGCCTGCATCATCCGTTCGAAGTCCTCGCGGTCGGCCTCGTTGGCGATGGCGTCCGTCCGGAGCGCCTTCGCCGTCCGCCGGCGCATCGCCTCCAGGCACTCGTAGGCGAAGTCGGTGTAGGCCTGCTCGTCGGCCAGCTCGCGCTGGCGGTCGAGATCCACACTCACGTCAGGTCTCCATCGGCAGACGGGGTCGGCCACTGGTGTCCAGTTTCCGACCGATCGTGGCGGGTACGTTACGGGTGCTGGGACGCCCCCAAGATAACGGAGGGTGCTGCTGCAGTTGGTGCTGGGCCGCCGCCGCGTCTGACGCCCGATAGATCGGTCCAGTTCTCACAGAGGATCGGCACGCGGTGGTTGCCGCTATCGAGGCGCCCTGAACCCGAAAGGAGGGATCGATCATGCCTGTATGGGCCTGGATCCTGATCGCCGTCGCGGTGGTGATCGTGGCCGCCGTCGCCGGATGGTTGGCGTGGAGCAAGCGCCGCACCGATCAATTGAGGAGCCGGTTCGGACCCGAGTACGACCGGACCGTGGTCGAGACCGGTGGCCGTCGCAAGGCGGAATCGGAGTTGGATGCCCGCCGCAAGCGTCGCCGGGAGCTCGACATCCGGCCGCTTTCCGCGGCCAGTCGCCAGCGCCATCTGGAGCGGTGGCGGAACACGCAGGCCCGGTTCGTCGATACTCCGAACGACGCCATCCGTGAGGCCGATGCGCTGGTCATCGCGGTGATGACCGAGCGCGGCTACCCGATGGAGGACTTCGAGCAGCAGGCTGCCGACATCTCCGTCGACCATGCCGGCGTCGTCGAGAACTATCGGGCCGCGCACGGCATCTCGATGGCCAACGACCACGGCAAGGCCAGCACCGAGGACCTGCGCCAAGGCATGGTCCATTACCGCGCGCTGTTCGAGGAACTCCTGGAAGACCAGGGCGACGAGACCGAGACGGAACCGCGCAAGGAGGCTCGCTGATGGCCGCTGAGGAACGTGCGTTCGAAGACACCAACGACGAGAGCGACGGGCAACGCAACGTGGAGGCGGGCCAAGAGATCCGAAGGGTCGAGACGACCGGGTCCCAGGACGACACTCGCTCCCCGCTTCCCTCGGGCGACATCGACGCGTTTCGGGTCCGGTGGGAGGCGATTCAGGCCGAGTTCGTCGACGAGCCCCGTCGGTCGGTCAAGGCCGCGGACAAGCTGGTGACCGACCTGATGGAGCAGTTGTCCTCAAGCTTCTCCGAGGCTCGAATGGATCTGGAGAGGCAGTGGGACCGAGGCGACGACGTCTCGACGGAGGACCTCCGAGTCACCCTCCAGCGGTATCGCTCGTTCTTCGAGCGGCTGCTGGCCGCCTGATCATCGAAAGAGGACGAGAAGGGTGGGCCCGATCGGTTCCGGTGGACCGCTGACCGCTAGCGAGTCCGGACGAGGCCGACGACGGTCCGGTACACGGCCTCGTAACCGTCCAGCATGACCGAGACGTCGAAGCGCTCCCCGGCGCTGGTTCGGCACTCCGCCGGATCGATCGTGTCCGCCCTCTTGATCCCTTCGGTCAGGCCATCGAGATCGGTGCACACGAAGCCGGTCACGCCGTCCTCGACGATCTCCGGCACCGACCCTTGGTCGAGCGCCACGACCGGGGTCCCGCAGGCCATGGCCTCCACCATGACCATGCCGAAGGGCTCCTGCCACTGGATGGGGAAGACCAGGCAGCGAGCCCGCGACAGCAGCTCTCGCTTGCGGTCCCCACCCACCTGGCCGATCCACTCCACGTCGGGCCCCAGGCGCGGCGAGATCTGCTCGTCGAAATACCGGCGTTCCGACCGGTCCTGGCACTTGCCCGCCATGATCAGGTGGTAGCCCGCCTCCCGAGCGGCGTCGATGGCCAGGTGACCTCCCTTCTCCGGACCGAGACGACCCAGGAACAGGACGAAGTCCTCCTTCTCCGGCACGAATGGATAGTCGGAGACCGGAATGCCGTTGTGCACGGTCCGGATCCACGGCAGGTCGGATGCCCACCGCCGCTGGGAATCCGAGATGGCCACCAGACCGACATGCCTGCGAAGGGCCCGATAGTAGTCGGCCATCTCGCCGTCCATCGTCCCGTGGACGGTGACCACGGTGGGCGCCGGCCGCCCGGCGGCCATGAGCGGGCCGGCCAGGGAATGATCGTGGATCAGGTCGAAGGTCCGGCCCTCGAAGGCACGGGACGCCGCCGCGGCGTGCAGGAGCTCGGGGTTGACCTCCCCCAGCCGGGATGAGGGGGGGTCGGCGAAGGTCTGGATGAACCTGGCCGGCGTGTGGTCCTCCCCGGCGGCGATCAGCGTCACGTCGTGGCCACGCGCGTGCAGACCCCGAGCCAGCCCGAACACCACCCACTCGATGCCCCCATAGGCCTTCGGAGGGATCGGGAACCACGGCGGCGCAATGAGCGCAATACGGAGACCACCTCGCGGCGCGGTGGCAAGAATGTCGATGGGATCCTGTTGGGCGATCACTGAACC
>JBKPBM010000033.1:0-6697 GCA_046744325.1 Actinomycetota bacterium
GGTCCGACGCGAACCGATCCGGGTCCTTTGGTTCGCCGCTCGGGTCGTCGACCGGGTCGAACGAGACCAGGAGCCCCGTCTCGCCGTCGGCCACCACCTCCGGGATGCCACCGACGGCGCTGGCCACCACCGCCGTCCCACAGGCCATGGCCTCCAGGTTCACGATGCCCAGCGGTTCGTAGATCGATGGGCAGACGAAGACCGTCGCGTGCGAGAGCAGCTGGATCACCTCGCGCTTGTCCAGCATGCGCTCGATCCACACAACGCCCTCGCGCGTGGCCGCGATCGCGGCCACGCGCTCGCGCATCTCTCGCTCCAGCTCGGGAGTGTCCGGCGCGGCGGCGGCCACCACCAGCTGCGCGTCCTGCTCCAGCTCCCGGGCCGCGCTCAGGAGGTGGAGGATGCCCTTCTGCCGGGCGATCCTCCCGACGAACAGCACGAACGGCCGGTCGGTCCGGATGCCCAGCGCCTCCAGGGCGTCGGTCGCGGGATCCGGCCGGTACTCGTTCGGGTCGATCCCGTTGTGGACGACATGGACGCGCGCGGGATCCAGCGAGGGGTAACAGCGCAGCACATCCGCCCGTGCCGCGTGCGACACCGCGATCACGGTGTCGGCGAACTCGATCGACGTCCGTTCGCAGAAGCACGACAGCGCGTAGCCCCCGGTTCCCAACTGCTCCGCCTTCCACGGCCGCAGCGGCTCCAGGCTGTGGCTGGTCATCACGTGGGGGATGCCGTACGCGAGCTTGGCCAGGTGGCCGGCCAGGTTCGTGTACCACGTGTGGCTGTGCACGAGGTCGGCTCCTTCCAAGCCGTTGGCCATGGCGACGTCGACGGAGACCGTGCGGAGGGCGGCCACGTACGGCTGGGCCCCTGCGAGCGTGTCCCAGGGGGCGAAGGTCTCGACCGACAGGCCGGTCCCGTCGTCATCGGATGGCGCGGGTACGTCCGGCGGCGGCTCGCGAGGCGCACCAAATGTGCGCACCCGGACCCTGGCCAGACGGGCCAGCTCGCGCGAGAGGTACTCGACGTGCACGCCCGCCCCCCCGTACACGTCCGGCGGGTACTCGCGCGAGAACAGGACCACGTTCATCGCCGTCATCATCGAGGCTGCGTCCGGCTCAGTCGAACGGGACGAACGGCGACCGACCGCGCAAGCTCAGGCCGATCCGGCGGCGTCAGCCGGTGAGCGGCCCTCCTGTGGCGCGCCGAGCGCGTTGCGCACGAACGCCAGCACCTCCTCCTCGCGCCGGCGGAGCGCAGTGCGGCTCCGGTCGGCGCCGACCACCGCGCGCAGCACCCCGGCCTCGGTGATCGAGCCGATCACCGCCGTGTACAGCGTGAACAGCAACAGCGCCGGGTCCTGCCGGCGGATCTGACCTTCCTTCATCCCCTTCTCGAGGAACAGCAGCGCCCGGCGACGAAGGGGTTCCATGACCGCCGCGAAGCGCTCGACCACGTCCGGCCCCAGCCGGCCGGCCTCCCGCACGAACTGGGCGAACTCCGGCCACTCCTCGGCCATCCCGAACAGCGTCCGGACCACCGCCTCGGTCTTGTGGGCCCCTGATGTCTCGGCCTCCAGCGCCTCGGTCAGCGCCTGGGCCACCCGGCGGCTGGTCTCCAGGACGCACGCCTCCAGGAGGGCGTCCTTGGTGGGGAAGTAGTACAGGAGGGTCTGCTTGCGAACCCCGGAGGCCGAGGCGACGGCCTCCAGGCTGGTGGCCTCGTAGCCGCGCGAGCCGAACAGCCGGATCGCCTCCTTCAGCAGATGCTCGCGGCGGGCCCCGCCCCGCATCCGGCTTGCGTGGCGGGCGGGCGGCGTGCTCATCGCTTCCAGACCCGGGGCGGCCGGCGATGGGGCACGGGCCGGGTGGCCTCCCACACGCGCCGCCACCGGGGCCCATTCGGCCCCGTCAGGCCCGGGGTCTCGTGGCGGGCCTCGCGCCGGAGCGATTCCCACCACGTCGAGGCGTCCTCGTCGTGCAGGCGGGCCAGGGCCTGTTGGAGCCGCCGGGTCATCGCCCGGAAGTCCTCGTCCGGATGGGGGCGGATGGGCTCGCCGAACCGGACCGAGACGGAGGGGCGGCCGGGCAGCGGCCAGGAGCGTCCACGGGGCATGGCGGCGAACGTGCCCCGGAGGGCGACGGGGACGGCCGGGACGTCGTACTCGATGCACAGGCGCGCCGCCCCATGGCGGACCCGACCCATCCACCCGTCGCGCGAGCGCGTGCCCTCGGGGTAGACGACCAGGTTCCATCCCTCCTCGACCAGGCGCCGTGCGGTCTCGGTCGCGCGCTTGCCGCCCGTTCGTTCGATGGGGAAGGTGTTGAACACCAGGGCGGTGGTGGCCGCCCGCCACCACACGTCGAAGAAGTAGTCGGCCGCCGCGGCGACCGCGGTGCGCTGGCGCCATGCCTTGGGGAGCGAGCACAGCATGAGCGGGGTGTCCATGTGCGAGGCGTGGTTGGCCACGAACATGACCGGGGGCGTCAGCCCGTCGAGGTGGTCCCGGCCCTCCACCGTGGGGTCGGTCTCGGTCCACACGATCGGCCGGAAGCCGTAGCTGAGCACGGTCTCGCGGACGGCCCTGGCCACCGGGGTGCGGGCCCAGGACGTGGGGAACTCCTTCGGCTCCTTGCTTCGCGCCCATGGCTCCGCCGAGCGAGGAGTGAGCTGCCGGTGGGTCCACCGCCAGCCCCTGGCGACCTGGCGGACGTCGTCGACGAGCGAGCTCACCGGAGGACCCCACCTTCCTCGGTGGCGAGTGCACCCATTTGAGGCTCAAATTGGTGCAGTCCTGTGGAGGGATTCCCGTCCCTGCCAAAACCCATGGTCAGCGCACCTCCGCCAGCGTCAGGGGGGGCGAATGCAGGTAGGTGATCCGAGGCGAGCCGCCCACCGTCTCCCCGGCCATCTCCAGCGCGTCTGCGAACGACGACGCCGACCGGAACCCCATCCGCGCCACCGCCTTCCGGTCCCCGCCCACGAAGATCACGTCGCCCAGGTAGTCCATCGCGTGGGCCCCCCAGTACCACATGTAGAACGGGTGCACCCCGTGGTACGCGTAGGAGTTCCGGTACAGGTGCACGTACCACGGGTCCTGCGCGTACTGCGCTTCGAACTTCGATTCGATCTGCGCCGGGTCGGTGGTTTCCGCCAGCACCTCGTCGAAGAAGTCGACGTACGACGGGTGGTGCACCTGATGGAACTCCCAGGGCACCGGGTGCTGCAGGATCATCACTCCGCCCGGACGCACCACCGGCTTGCCGACGTACATGTTGAAGAAGTAGCCGAGCCCAAGGCACATCACCAGGATCGGGTTCATGATCGAGTTCACGTTGTAGGGGCAGATGTACGGCAGCCCCACCACCATGATGTCCGACTGCCCGCTCACCTCGGTCAGCTGCTGGCGGTGGACGTTGCGCAGGGTCATCTCGTGTACCGCCTCGGTCTCTCCCGCATGCACGCCCGTCACCCCGTAGGGCGAGACGATCCGGCGGAACACCTCGCGGCGGATCCTGGCTGGGGCCCGCTCGTTCGCCTGTTTCGCCGCCACGTACGAGGCCTGGTCCTTGAGCGACCACTCCCACTCCCGCCGGTTCATGAAGCCGAATGGGTCGGGGAAGGTGTCGTTGTTCAGCGTGGTCTCGATGGTGAAGACGCGCGGCCCATTCGCCGCCAGCAGCCGGCCCATCCGGGTCGCAGAACCGTGCAGCGCCGACGCCCCCGGATCCATGAACGACCGCGAGTTCAGCATGGTGTGCACGTTGTGGTGGTGGCGCAGCGATCGATACGAGCCCAGGCCCACGGGCACCGACTTGTGCCCGCCGTCCATGGCCACCAGGTTGATGTTCACGTAGACCAGCAGGTCCGACTCGGCGGCCCGCCGGTTGATCTCGACATCCTCGCCGCGGTCGGTCTCGCCGATGTGGACCAGCCCCGCCGGGTCCTCCGCGTCGTGGTTGCGCAGCGCGTCCGGATAGAAGGACCGGTACACGCGCTCGCCCACGGCGCGCTTGATCTCCGATGGGGTCATCCGCCGGTGCAGCGAGTTCGCCACCACCAGCTCCACGTCGTCCACGCCCGCCCTCGCGGCCGCCTCCAGCACCTGTTCGATGACCTTGCCGCGGATGTCGGGCGTGCGCATCGGAGGCAGGGGCAGCGAGATGTCGTCGAAGGCGATGGTCAGCCGCATGCCGGGCTTCATCAGCGCGGGGAGTGGCTCGGACCCCAGGGGGTTGAGCAGCGCGTGTCGGATCGCGCCGGTCACGTCCGGGATCGGAGGGAGCGAGTCCGGCGGGTAGATCACCCGCGTCCCCATCGGGAACCTCTGGACCCGGAAGGACTCGCCCTCGTGGACCAAGAGCGGTGGGGTCCGCTCGTCGACCTACAGCACGAACCCGGGTCTGCTCATCTCTGCTCCTGTGGCGAGAAGGCCACCTTGACGGTTCCCAGGCGGCCGGATCCAAACGCGTGGTCCAGGGCCTCCCTCCAGCGGGAGAGCGAGTAGGTGGCGCCAACCATGCCCTGGAGGGGCGCCTGCCCGGCCAGGTCGACGGCAAGGTCGAACGTGGGCACTGGCCCCCGGTCGTCCAGCAGCTCGGTCCCGGTGGCGTAGGCCCCGACCAGCTCCAGCTCGCGGAACCAGACGGGGGACAGGTCCGCGCTGGATCCGGGCATCCCGGCCAGGACCACCCGGCCTCCGGCCCGGGTCGTGCGCAGCGCGAGGTCGAGCGAGGAGCGCGAGCCCACGCAGTCGATGGCGACGTCCACGCCGCCCATCAGGTACGGGCTCCCCCGCTCCGGCGACAGCCGGTAGGCGCGGGTCGACCGGCGGAGCAGGGTGACCGCCCTTGCGGGCTCGACCACCTCGGTGGCGCCCAGGCGATGGGCCCACTCCACCTGCGCCCGGTGCTTGGCCACAACCACCACCGGACCCGCGGGGGCGAACTCGCGCAGCGCCAGGAGCGTCAACAGGCCAACGGTGCCGGCCCCGACCACCAGGACCGAGGCCCCGGCCTCGACTCGAGCGCGCATCACGGCGTGGATCGCGCAGGCGAGGGGCTCGACCAGGACGGCCTGCCAGTCGGGCATGGCATCGGGGATGGGGTGGAGCTGGGAGCGGTGGGCCACCAACATCGCGCCCCATCCACCGCCGGTGTCCGCGCAGTAGCCGGTCTGCAGCCCCGGCGCGACGTGGCCGACCGTGACCCGGCTGCACCGTCCGGTCTCGCCCGCGGTACACGCGGGGCAGGGGTCGACGCCGCGGGCCCGGCACGACAGCACGGGCTCCAGGACCACGCGAGTCCCGGCCGGGAGGTCCTCCAGCGGGTCGAACAGCTCGCCGACCACCTCATGCCCGGGGACGAACGGCATCGACACCACCGGCGAGAAGTAGAACGAGGCGTGGCCCGAGATCGTGGCCAGATCGGACCCGCAGATCCCCGAGAGCCGGGAGCGGACCCGCGCCCATCCCTCGGCGGGCACCGTGGGCTCCTCCCGGTTCACCAGCCGCAGAGGGGCGATTGGGCCGGCCAGCAGACCGGGGGCGCGGTCTCCCACCGTGCGGGCCGCGACGTAGCGAGCGACCGAACGGTACAGCTCGAGGGCCAGCATCAGGGCACCGACTCCGGGAGCAGGATCCGCGGCGTGCCGCCGGACCGCTTCCAGTGCTCGACCGGCCACCGGCGCTTGCGAGCGATCCGGAACAGGGCCACGTCGGGGTTCACCGCCACCGGGTTCCCCACCGCCCGGAGCATGGGCAGGTCCGAATGGCTGTCCGCGTACCCGTACGAGGCCTTGAGGTCGGCCCCGGTGGACGCGGCGTGGGAGCGCAGCCAGTTCGCCCTGGCCTCGCCGACGACCGGCGGCGAGGCCAGGCGTCCGACGTATCGGCCGTCCCGGCGCTCCAGGCGGGTGGCCAGGATCTCGTCGAACAGGGGCTCGAGCGGCTGGACGAAGCACTCCAGCGCGCCGGTGATCAGCACGGTTCGGTGTCCGGCGGCCCGGTGCTCGCGGATGCGACGAACGGCGGGAGGTGACAGGCGCTGCAGGATCAACTCGCTCACCTGGTCCTCGACCAGCCGGGCCACGCCGTCGCGCGAGGCGCCCTCGTAGCGTCGGTAGAACGCGCGCAGGAACTCGCCGCGGTCGCGCCGCTCTGCCGACAGGTAGCGCGGAAGGGACCGCGCGACCGCGGCGATCTCCCCCGCCCATTCCTCCGGCGGAAGCTCAGCCAGGCGGAGCCACAGGTAGGACTCCACGACGTTCGTGTCCAGCAGGGTGCCCTCCATGTCGAACACCGCCAGCACCCCGTTCGTGCTCGGCCGGATGCGGACCTCGGGATCGGGGCGCGCCGGGCTGGGGAAGCGCATGGCGATGGTGATGGCCGGGCAGTGCACGTCCTTGAGGTAGTGCGACCAGTCGATGGCCTCGGCGTCGAAGGGGAAGAGCTCCTGATCAGCGAGAGCCATCGACCGGTGCAGCTCGAGCGCCCGGTCGTCGGTGTAGATGACCTCGATCTCCGTGTAGGAGCCGTACAGGTCGGCATAGCGGCGGACGAACTCCAGCCGGCCCCGGTCGCGGTCAAGTCGCCGGGCCATCTCCCGGACCCGATTCGACCTGGGGAGGTGCGACACGACCCGGCCCGCGGCATCCAGGAGCCGCTCGCCGGTGCGGAGCCTGGCCTCCACCCGGC
>JBKPBM010000276.1:0-2660 GCA_046744325.1 Actinomycetota bacterium
CCGGGACTCCAGCCCGCGCGCCGTCACGTACAGCAGCCAGGGCAGGAGGGCGTAGGCGGCGTAGGTGCCGGTGTGTGGCAGGCCGTAGCCGAAGGTGAACGGGGTGAACGTGAACAGCAGGGCTCCCACCGTGGGGGCGACCAGGCTTCGCCGACGCCGGAGCCGTTCGATCAGGACCACCATCCCTGCGGCGGCCACGAACATCAGCAGCCCGTGCCACAGACGCTCGGTGAGCCAGATCGGCAGGCCGGCGCCGCGCAGGGTCCCCACGAACGCGCCCATCGGAACGATGAGGCCATCGTGCTGTTCGTTGCCCAGGTACGGGCTGGGCTGCCACAGGCTGAGCGAGCGCGACAGGTACGTACCCGGCGCGAACCACAGGGGGTCGCGGGTGTCGGAGATGTACGCGCCTGAGGCGGCGAACAGCGGGGGGACCAGCGTGATCATCAACAGCACGAGCCACATGGCCTGTCGCGACCGACGGGATGGACCGGCGAGTGCCGGGGGACTGGGGTCGAGCCCCACCGGTTGCGACGTGGATGGGACGGAGACGGTCGTCATCGCGTGCGGCCTCCACGCAGGATCGCCGACATGGGCCGCAGTGTGACGCACGGGCTTGCGATGAGGCAAGGATTTGTCGTTCTGGGCCGGCTCCTAGCCGGGGGGGTGCCGACGAGCTGGCCGGTCGGACTCGAGGGCCAGGTCCGCCCGGACCATCTCCTCGATGAGCTCCTCGAACGTTGCCTCCGGCTGCCATCCCAACGATCGGCGGGCCTTCGACGCGTCGGCCACCAGCTCGTCGACCTCTGCCGGGCGCAGGAACCGCTCGTCGGCCCTCACGTACCTCTCCCAGTCCTCGATCCCGGCGTACCTGAACGCGAGCTCCACCAGCTCTCGGACCGAATGGGTCACCCCAGTGCCCACCACGTAGTCGTCCGGCACCGGCTGTTGCAGCATCAGCCACATCGCCCTGACGTAGTCGCCGGCGAACCCCCAGTCGCGCTTTGCCTCGAGGTTCCCCAGGGCCAGCTCGTGCTGCAGCCCCAGCTTGATCCGGGCCGCGCCGTTGGTCACCTTGCGGGTGACGAACTCCAGCCCGCGCCTCGGACTCTCGTGGTTGAACAGGATCCCGCTGCCGGCGAACAGACCGTAGGCCTCCCGGTAGTTCACCGTGACGTGGTGTCCGAAGACCTTGGCCACGCCGTAGGGGCTTCGGGGATGGAATGGGGTCCGCTCGTTCTGAGGAGCCTCACGGACCTTCCCGAACATCTCCGAGGAGGACGCCTGATAGAACTTCACCGGGTTGTTCTGCGATCCCCCCACCACCCGGATGGCGTCCAGCATCCGGAGCACCCCGACGCCCGTGACGTTCGCCGTCAGCTCGGGCTGCCGGAAGGACAGCGCCACGAACGAGATGGCGCCCAGGTTGTACACCTCGTCGGGCTGGCTGTACTCGACCGCCGCGATCAGGGAGGGCAGGTCCTGCAGGTCGCCGCCGACCAGCTCCACGAACGGCAGGCTCTCCTGGACGGCATCCCCGCGTGGGTTGGCCTGGCCCGCGACCAGGCCGAAGACCTCGTAGCCCTGGTGGTGCAGGAGCTCGGCAAGGTACTGACCGTCCTGGCCGGTGATCCCCGTGATGAGCGCCCGCGGCACGGGCGAAGTCTAGCCCGGCCTAGGACATGAACTCGACGACCAGCCGCTCGTCCACCTCGACCGGCAGCGGGATCTCGTCGCGCTCGGGCAGCCGGACCAGCAGCCCGCTGATGTTCCCCTTGTCCCGCTCGAGGTAGGGCGGCGGATCGGGCGTGATCTCCAGCGCCTCGCGCACGGGGATGAAGTTCTTCGCCGCCGGGGTCGCTTCGACCGTCTGGCCGATCCTGACGGTCGCGCTGGGGATGTCGATGCGCTTGCCGTCCACCCGGATGTGGCCATGCGAGACGAGCTGCCTGGCCTGCCAGATGGTCTGGGCGAATCCGAGCCGGAGCACGACGTTGTCGAGTCGGGTCTCCAGCAGGCGCAGGAGCTCCTGGCCGGTGACCCCCTTCTGGCGGGTGGCATCGGCGAAGTACCTCCGGAACTGGGACTCGCCGACGCCGTAGATCGCCCGAAGCTTCTGCTTCTCGAGCATCCGCATGTGGTATTCGGTGAGGCGCTTGCGGGCCCGGCCGTGCTGGCCGGGCGGATAGGGGCGCTTGCCCGTGGGGCAGTTCGGCCGCCCGCAGACGGCGGCTCCGACCCTGCGACACATCCGGTGCTTCGGTCCCAGCTTCTGCATCTGTATCTCTCTCGTCCTCGTGCGCGCCTCACGGCCGCGTTCGCGTGCGGGGGGTGGTCGGCGGCTCTGGTCCTTCGAGCCGCCTGGGCAGACCGCCATTATTCCATGCCGGATCGGATGGTGGCACCCGGAATCGGTCGGGACGGCGGGATTTGAACCCGCGACCTCAGCGACCCGAACGCTGCGCGCTACCAAACTGCGCTACGTCCCGATTCGCGGCCAGCAGGCCGGAGACACCAGTCTACGAGGTGAGGTGCGGAGGGGTCGGACCGCCGCCATCAGCGCGCCCCACCAGCTCGAGGTAGGTCGCCTCGGGGCGGCACAGGAACCGGAACGGGGCGTACTTGCTGGTTCCCAGTCCGGGGGAGATGTGGAGCAGGGC
>JBKPBM010000081.1:0-16100 GCA_046744325.1 Actinomycetota bacterium
CGCGCGCGCGCCGCACGCCGGGCCGCGCGGCGGCGGATCCCCCTCGGTGTCGTCCGCGATCCATTCGACGACGCCGATCTCCGGGAGGACGTCCGGCGGATGCTGCTGACGCTCGCGCCCCGACAGCGGGCGGCCCTCTGCCTGCTCGACCTGTACGGCTACGGGTCCGAGGAGGCCGCCCGGATCATGGGCATCCGTCCGTCGACCGTCCGCGCGCTGGCCTCGCAGGGCCGAGCCGTGCTGCGATCCACAGGAGGACTCGATGGCTGATCTCAGGGAGGTCTTCGGCATGGTCACGAGGCAGACCGAGCCCGATCTGGATTCGTGGAGGCAACAGGAAGTCCGCCAGCGCAGGCGCATGCGGAACCGGAAGGCCGGCGCGCTCGCGGTGGTGGCGGCGATCGTGGCGACGCTGGCCGCCTTCGCTCTCACGCGTCTGCCGGGGAGAGGAAACTCGTCGCCCGCACACAGACCCACGAGCAAACCCACGACGAGCACCGCCGCCCACAATCCGCCGTTCGGAGCGCAGATCATCGGGCTCGACGGATCCGTCGTGGAGCAGATCCCAGCTTCGCTGGCCGACGCCGAGAGCCTCGTGCTCTCTTCGGACGGGACCAGGCTGGCCTACTCGCTGGCGGGCGCCATTCACGTGGTGAACGTCGACGGGCAGGACGATCGGACGCTCACCGACGGCCTGAATCGCACGGCGGGTGACGCCAAGATGCACATCTCATGGTCGCCGGACGGATCGAAGCTCGCCTACGTGTGGGACGAGGAGATCTACGTCATGAACGCGGACGGGTCGGGCAAGCTTCAACTCACCCACTCCCTCCCGGGGAAGGGAAGCTACTATCCGGCGTTCTCACCCGATGGGACGACGATCGCGTACTGGTCGGGGCGGAACACCGGGGAGGACGGCGGGCCACCGGGGGCCCAGATCTACACCATCCCGGCGAGCGGCGGCCATCCCACCCAGCTCACGTACCTCGAACGAGACTGGCATGCGATCGAGCCTGCGTGGTCTCCCGACGGACGGCTGATCGCGTTCATGGGCGGTGAGCAACTCTGGACGGTGCGGGCGGACGGGAGTCGAGCCCACCCTGTCTCCGACGCTCCGTGGGCGCCCGCCTGGTCACCGGACGGCACGAAGATCGCCTCGCTCGTGTTCGACCCGACCGACCGCGCGGTGGACGGCGGACCGCTCCTCAAGGTCCAGGTCCTCACCGTGGCGACGGGGACCGTGCAGACGCTGCCGGTACGCGTCGAGAGCGACCATAACGGTCCCCAGTGGGCGTCGAACTCGACGCTGCTGATCAACCGGTACGACTAGGAGCCATTCGCGAGTCACGGAGCCCGGCCTCGGCGAGGCCGGGCTCCTGTCTATAGGGCCCAGGGGCGAAACTTCCACTCGGGATATCCCAAACAAATTACCGACTGGTAGCCTTGCCCCTGTTTGAGGGTGGTCGGAGGCTGGCGTGGTCTGTTCCAACTGTGGGGCCCAGAATGAAGCAGGGCGGAAGTTCTGCGGTGAGTGTGGACAATCGCTCGCCCGCATCTGTCCCTCCTGCCGCGCGTCGAACCCTCCTGGAGTCAAGTTCTGCGGAGAGTGTGGATCCTCGCCGGGAAACGACTCCCCCACTGCGGCGGCAGCGGCGCTCGGGGCGCCGGCTCAACGTGACGCGGCCGTCGCCGAGCGCCGCATGGTCTCGGTCCTCTTCGCCGATCTCGTCGGGTTCACCACCCTCTCCGAATCCCGCGACCCGGAGGACGTCCGGGAGCTCCTCACCCGGTACTTCGAGGTGTGTCGCACCCTGATCTCGCGCTACGGCGGCACGGTCGAGAAGTTCATCGGCGACGCGGTCATGGCGGTGTGGGGAACGCCCATCGCACAGGAGGACGACGCGGAACGGGCCGTCCGAGCAGCGCTCGAGCTGACGGTGTCGGTGTCCGAACTCGGGCAGGCGGTCGGCGCCCCGGGCCTGGCCGCCCGGGCCGGCGTGCTGACGGGTGAGGCAGCCGTGACCATCGGCGCCGAAGGCCAGGGCATGGTTGCGGGTGACCTCGTGAACACCGCATCCCGCATCCAGGGCGCGGCGCCCCCAGGGGCCATCCTGGTCGGGGAACTCACTAAGCGACTCACCGAAGCCGCGGTCGTGTACGAGGACGAGGGCACGCGAGAGCTGAAGGGCAAGGCCGAGCCCCTCCAACTCTGGCGGGCCCTTCGCGTGGTCGCCGGGGTGAAGGGGGCCATGAAGTCATCCGGCCTCGAAGCGCCGTTCGTCGGCCGGGATCGCGAGCTGCGGCTGATCAAGGAGCTGTTCCACCGGAGCGCTGAAGAGAAGAAGGCCCACCTCATCTCCGTCGTCGGGATCGCCGGGATCGGGAAGTCCCGGTTGTCGTGGGAGTTCTTCAAGTACATGGACGGGCTCGCTTTCGACATCCGGTGGCACCGCGGCCGTTGCCTCCCGTATGGCGAAGGAGTGACCTACTGGGCCCTCGCCGAGATGGTTCGGACCCGAGCCGGGATCCTCGAAGGAGAGGAGCCGCTGTCCGCGGTTGCCAAGCTCCGTCAGGCTGTGGAGGAGACCATCCCGGAGGCGGAGGAGCGCCGGTGGATCTGGCCACGTCTCGCCAATCTGTTGGGGCTTGAGGACGGTGCGGGGCGTGACCGGGAAGGGCTGTTCGCGGCGTGGCGCCTCTTCTACGAGCGTCTGGCCGACGAGATGCCCACGGTCATGGTGTTCGAGGATCTCCAGTGGGCTGACGCCGCCCTCATCGACTTCATCGAGTACCTCCTCGACTGGTCGAAGGACCACCCGCTCTTCATCATCACCCTGGCGCGGCCCGACCTGATGGATCGACGGCCCACCTGGGGCGCCGCTCGGCGGAACCTCACCTCGCTGTTCCTCGAACCCTTTCCGTTGGCCCAGATGGAGGAGTTGCTGGCCCGGCTCGTTCCCGGGCTGCCCGATGAGTTGCGGGGCAAGATCCTCGATCGGGCCGAGGGCGTTCCTCTCTACGCCATGGAGACGGTTCGGATGCTCATGGACCGCGGATTGCTGGTCCAGCAGGGAACGGCCTACCAGGCGGCGGGTTCGATCGAGACCCTCGAGGTGCCGGAGACGCTGCACGCCCTGGTCGCCGCCCGGCTTGACGGGCTCTCTCCAGATGAGCGGCGGCTCCTCCAGGATGCGTCGGTCCTGGGGAAGACGTTCACGAAACTGGGGATCGGCACCCTGACCGGCTTCTCGGAGGCCCAGCTCGATCCGCTGCTTTCGTCGCTCGTCCGCAAGGAGCTGTTGTACCTACAGGCCGATCCCCTCTCGCCGGAGCGCGGCCAGTACGGCTTTCTCCAGGAGCTCCTCAAGCGGGTGGCCTACGACACGCTCTCCAAGAAGGAGCGGAAGGCGAAACATCTGGCCGCCGCGCGGTTCATCGAGGGGAGCTGGGGGACCGACGAGGAGGAGTTCGTGGAGATCGTCGCGTCTCACTACCTCGCGGCGTACCAGGACGCACCCGGGGCGGAGGACGCCGAGGAGATCAGGGCAAGATGCTCGGCCATGCTGGTCCGCGCGGGCGAGCGGGCCGCGTCCCTGGCCGCGCCCCACGAAGCCCAGCGCTATTTCGACGAGGCTGCTGAGATGGCGGTTGGTGGCGAGATGCAGGGACAGCTGCTGGAGCGAGCCGGTATGGCCGCCGCGGCCGCCGGCGACACCGATGGCGCGATCAGCCGGTTCGAACGGGCCATCGAGCTGTTCGAAGCCCAGGGGAAGACGCACCCGGCCGCTCGGGTGTCCGCGCGCCTGGGGCAGGTCATGTGGGACCGCGGGCGGCTCGGGGAGGCCGTCGATCGCATGGACCGATCGTTCCAGGTGCTCTCCTCGGAGGAGCCGGACGAGGACCTCGCCATGCTCACGGCGCAACTCGGTCGAATGGATTTCTTCGCCGGGCGCATCGACGTCGCGGAGGAGCGCATCGAGACGGCGATCGACATCGCCGAGGGACTCTGGCTCCCAGAGGTCCTCTCGCAGGCCCTCAACACCCTCGGCATCATCCTGTACACGAGCCGAGGACGTCGCCGCCAGGGCTATGCCCTCATCAAGTACGCGCTGGAAGTCGCGTTGGAGAACGACATGCCCTCGGCCGCGCTTCGCGCCTACTACAACCTGGCTGACCTGGCCGGCCAGACCGATCGATACATGGAGGGTCGGGAGTACGTGGACCGGGGGCTTGAACTCGCCCGTCGGCTGGGCAACCGCGACTGGGAGTGGCGCTTCCTCGCTCAGTCGTACTCGTACTTCGTGTCGGGGGAATGGGACCAGGTACTCAGCATGGCGGACCAGATCCCGACCCAGAAGGTGGCGGCGGCCAGGCTGGCCGGTGCCGCGTTCCTCCTCTTCCTCCCGGTGGTCCTGGTGCACCGCGGAGAGATCGCTCAGGCCGAGGAGGCCTTTCGCGTCTACCCGGAAGTCGGCTCCTCCGCGGACGTGCAGGAGCGGGCGAACCACGCAGCAGGCCTGGCGGTCTTGCACCTGGCCAGGGGCCAGGCGCAGGAAGCCCTCCAGGCGGCGCGCGAGGCACTGACGCTGTGGGACGAAGTGGGGGTGGCCAGCGAGATCAGCAAGGAGGCGATCCAGGCCGCCGTCGAGGCCGCCTTCAGGCTCGGAGACCTCCAAGCGGCGGCCGAGCTGGTCGACAGGCTCGAGCGCATCCCGTTGGGGAAGCGACCACAGTTCCTCCAGGCCCTCGCCATGCGATTCCGAGCCCGGCTGGTGGCGACCCGTGGGGACGGCGATGCCGCCGAGCCGCTGTTCAAGGGTTCTGCCGGGCTGTTCCGAGAGATCGCCGCACCCTTCCACATGGCCGTCACGCTCCTCGAGCATGGCGAGTGGTTGACGTCGCAGCACCGGTCTGCCGAGGCCGCGCCGTTGCTCGAGGAGGCCGGGGAGATCTTCGATCGACTGAAGGCTGCACCATGGCTCGATCGCGTGGTGAACGCTCGGAGCCGGGTCCCCCCGGTTGATATCCACTCCTGACGGAACGCGGCGGGAGCGACTTGCGGTGCAAGGGAATCTGCGCTACCATGCGGCGCATGGCAGTTCCTCCCCAGCGCCGCAGCCAACTCCTTCGCGGGGTCCTGGACCTCTGCCTCCTGGCCGTGGTCGACGAGGAACCCGCCTACGGCTACGAGATGACCAAGCGCCTCAAGGCCAGGGGCCTGTCGATCGTCGGTGAGGGTTCAATCTACCCGCTGCTCGGTCGCCTGGAGCGCGAGGGCCTGGTCGACACCCATCGCGCCGCGAGTGATGGCGGGCCCCCCCGCAAGTACTACCGAACCTCCCGTGAGGGGCAACGAGAGCTCGCCGCCGGCGTTTCTGAGTGGCGGGCCGCACGCGACGCCATCGACGGGGTGCTCGGGCTTGCTGAGGCGAAGGTCGAGGCGGAGGTGTAGCGGTGGATCCGTTCGTCAAGAGGTGCCGACGAGAGTGGAGACGTCTTCGCGTCCCCGATGCGGTCGCCAACGAGATGGCGACGGAGCTGGAAACCGACCTCGAGGAGGCCAGGGCCGAGGGTGCGTCGGCCGAGGAGGTGCTCGGGAGCGGCGTGTTCGATCCACGCGCCTTCGCCGAGTCCTGGGCGGATGAGCGCGGGGTCATTCCCCCACCGGCCTCGAGGTCGAGACTCTCCTGGCGATCGCCCATGCTCGCCGCGATCATCGCCCTTACCGCGATCGCCGCGGTCGGCGCCGGCATGGTGCTCGCGTCTCGAGTCGCGCCTCGGTCTGTCACGATCGCCGCCGGGCCCCCGTTCGCCTATTTCCGCCCGGATCTCCGCGACTGTCCACCGCTTGCGCCTCCATATCCCCCGCCGCCCAATGTCCGCGCCTGTGTGGTGCAGGGGGAGGTGATCCGGGGGCAGACCATCATGCGAGGTCCGTCCCTGGCTCTTCGGGAGATGTTCGCTGCGAAGCCGCGCTCCCGTCTCTACCCTGTGGGCTGGATCCTGCTGATTGTGGGCGCGGGCGGGATCATCCTCGTGCTGCTGGCCGCTCGCATCGCCGGAACGCGATCCCGCCACCGGACCGAGGTCAACGGGCCCATGGGCGGCGAGTCCGACTCGGTGTGACGGCCGCTACGGCCGAGGCGTCTTCACCACCCTCCAGCTCGTGCCGTCCCACAGTTCCGCCAACGTGAACTCGTCGCCGATGCCGATGTCGTCGCCGACCAACTACGCGTTCACGAACACGTAGGCAGCGCCGAGGCCCGAGTCGTGGCCATTCGCGCCGATCAGAGCCGTTGACCGATACAGCCCGACGGCTCTTCCGAAGTGGTCGAGGTGACCGCCATCCCCGGCGAAAAGCTCGACCTGCTGCGTCCATGAGCCCCCCGACCGGACGAAGACGTAGGCTGCGCCGTTGTAGTAGCTCTGGTCGGCTGCTCCAACCAGCACTGTCGACCGGAAGATGGCAACAGACCCACCGAAGAAGTTGTTGGTGGCTGCATCTGACGCGGTCAGCTCCGCCTGTGGGAACCACGTCCCCCCGGAGTTCGCGAACACGTACGCCGCCCCTGCATTGGAATCCTTGCCGAAGGCTCCGATGACCGCGGCGGTCCCCGAGATGGCGATATCCACGCCGAAGTAATCGTTGCCCGTGCCGTCCGGGGCCATCAGCTCCGCTATTTGGGTCCAGGTCGACCCGGAACCGGTGAACACGTACACGGCGCCCCGATAGAAGCTGCGGCTGGCTGCACCGAGCATCACCGTGCCTCCGGACATGGCGACCGAAGCTCCGAAGCTGTCCGCCACGATGCCGTCCGACGCGGTGAGCTCCGCCGCCTGGGTCCAGATCGAGCCGAAGCGGACGAAGACGTACGCTGCGCCAGTCCCCGAGATCCTGCCGGGCGCGCCCACCACCGCCGTCGAGCCCGAGACGGCCACCGACCACCCGAAGTTGTTGTACGCCTCTCCGTCGGAGGCCGTGAACTCAGCTCGCTGGGTCCAGATGCCCCCAGAGCGGACGAACACGTAGGCGGCCCCCTTGAAGGAGTTCTTGGAGTAGGCCCCCACGATCACCGTGGAGCCGGAGATGGCCACGGAGAAGCCGAAGTTGTCCCCCTGGGCGGCGTCGGATGCCGAGAGCTCGGCCTGCTGGGTCCAGATCCCCCCAGAGTTCACGAACACGTAGGCGCTCCCGGTGTTCAGATCCGAGGCCGAAGCGCCCACCACGGCCGTCGAACCCGAGATGGCCACCGAGTCGCCAAACGACGATGCGTCGGATGCCGAGAGCTCGGCCTCCTGTGACCACTCTGCCGCGGCCAACGGTCGGCCAAGGGTCCTCGTCGTCGAGTCAGCGTCTGCGCGGGGTTGGCGAGGGGACGCGAGGGCCGGCGTGCCCACGACCCCGACCGGGGCGACGAGGAGCAGCGCGGCGAGCAGCCGAACGGCCGGGGTCCTGAGAGGAGAGCCGGGCGACATCGTGGCTCCTTCTCGATCTGAGGGTTGCCGAGTGTACCTGTGTAGGACGCCCAGAGGAATAGCGAGGTTGACGGCACCTCCTGGCCAAGGGGGCGCCGGGCCTGACGACTCAAGGCGGCCAGGGTGCCCGTCGATCTCGAAGGGACGCTGATGGACGACTTCCCGGGCGATGGCACAAATCGGGGTCTTGGCCGGAGGGCCGACGCCTGGTCGAGCGCGCCGGTGCACGAGCCGCCGGCACCCCGATGGGCCGGTCGCGCGTCAGAGCTCGTCCTCGTCGGAGCGCTGGCGGCGCTGTTGCTGGATACGTTCGCGCCATGGCAACGCATCTGCGTCAACGTCTCGACTTCCTACTTCAACCTCAGCGGATGCCTGTCGGCCAACGCGTGGTCCGGCAACGGAAGCGGCTTCGGCATCGCCGCCGGTGTCTGCACCATCCTCGCCCTGATGGCCCTCGTGCTTAATCTGGCGGGCGTGGTGGAGGGTGAGTCGGCCACCTGGCTCGAGCGCGTGCTGGTCTCCGTGGCGGTGGGTCTCGGCGGCCTGAAGTGGCTGCTGGTAATCGGAAAGGCCGCATCGGTTGGCGCGTGGCTCGGGGTCCTCTTGCTGTTCACGCTCGCGGCGGTGGAAACGGTGAGGGCCCGTTCGTAGGTCCCAGCGTCGCCTGTCTCGGCGGACACGAACCCACGCGCGCGAAGCGCCGATGAGCGAGCAGTGGTACGGTTCCGCATCGCGGGCGGCTGACCGGCACCAGCCGATGACCGACGCCCCGTTCCATCGGCGCCACTGGAGGTCGAGATGGGAAGCGGGCGATCTCGAACCCTCATCGTGGGGGCAACAACCGTCTTGGTAACACTGGCGATGCTGACGAGTGGCGCATGGGCATCGTCAACAAAGGTCCTCTACAGCTTTGGAGGCGATGAGGATGGCGAATATCCCTCGACGGATCTCGTCCTGGACAGCGCCGGCAATCTCTACGGATCGACGGTTCTTGGAGGCGACTTCGGGAGCGGGACGGTCTTCGAGGTGACCCCCTCTGGTACCCATTCCGTGCTCCATGAGTTCACCGGAGGCACCGACGGAGGGCAACCGTATGGTGGCGTCACGCTCGATCCTGAAGGCCATCTCTTCGGCACCGCTGTGATTGGGGGCACCTTTGGTGGAGCCTGTCCCGAGGACGGCTGCGGCGTCGCCTATGAGCTGACGAACGTGAGCGGCACCTGGACCGAGACCGTGATTCACACCTTCACCGGGGGAGATGACGGATTTGGTCCAGGGGCTGGGCTGACCCTCGACCAGCGGGGCAACCTCTACGGGATGACTCCGACTGGGGGAGCCTATGGAGTCGGTGTGATCTACCAACTCACCCCCGATGGAGCCGGGTCCTGGACAGAGCAGGTGATCCATACCTTCACCGGCGGTATGGACGGGGGCACGGGGTCACCTGGTCGGCTCCTGCTCGGTCGCTCCGGCGAGCTCTACGGGGTGGGCACGGTCGGAGGGGCGAACGGGGCCGGGACCGCTTTCGTGTTGCGGCACCGTCCAGCGGGCAGCTGGAGCTTCCGGACCCTCTACGCGTTCAAGGGGCAGCCCGACGCCGGATCTCCCTATGCCGCACTCATATCCGACCCGTCTGGCCACCTCTACGGCACGACGTATTACGGCGGAGCCAACGGGTTCGGGGCGGTCTACGAACTGGCCCGGACGACCGGCGGGTGGCGCGAGAAGGTGCTCTACAGCTTCGCCGGCGGCAGCGACGGCATCGGTCCGATCAGCAACCTCGTGTCCGATCCAACGGGCGACCTCTACGGCACCACGAGTGAGGGCGGCGCACCGGTGTGCGGCTGCGGGACGATTTTCGAGCTGATCCCGGGAGGCGGGGTCTGGACCGAGGTGGTGGTCCATTCGTTCAGCGGGGCCCCCGACGGCGCCTTCTCCTACAACGGACTGACGGCGAGCGCAGCCGGCGATCTGTATGGAGCGACCGTCCATGGCGGCACCGACGACGAGGGTTCAATCTACGAGTTCACACCCTAACCCGGTCAGCCGTCACTCTCGGTCGACCGGCTCGAATGTCGGTGCGACGACGGGTTGCGGTTGGCCCGGTGCAGCGCGATGGGGCGCGGCAGATCCTTCAGCTCGACGAGGCCAAGGTCGGCGTAGGTGATGACCTGGTCCCGCGTGCCCCGAACGACGCTGTCGCTGACCACGACCTGGCCGGGGCCGGCGTGGGCGGCGATCCTCGCCGCCGTGTTCACCGTCCTGCCGAAGTAGTCGCCGTCCTGGACGATCACCGGGCCAGCGTCGATCCCGGTGTGCGTTTGAGGGAGGCCGGCTCCCGGTACCCGTTCGGCCAGCTCCAGCGCCGACATCACGGCCTCCTCCGGCCGGGTGAAGTAGAGCATCACTCCGTCCCCGAGCCACTTGACCGGCCGCCCGCCGTGGTCGTTGGCGCTTCGCTGAACGAGCTCTCCGAGTACGGCGGCCATCTCGGCAGGGGCCTGGTCGCCGCGCTCCTCGGTCAGCCGGGTGTACCCCCGAGAGGTCGACGAAGCACATGGCCGGAGGCCGGTCGACGGTGTGGTACAGACCGGCCCGTTCGAGCGTGGCCTCCACCGATTCGATGACGTTCGCCAACCACGTGTGCTCGGACTGGCCGTGGTACACGGAGACCAAGGCCCGATCGAATGCGGGGATTCCCGCGGCGACCGCTTCGTTGGCGGTCAGTAGGACGTCGGCCTCGCTCATGCCCGAACGAAGGAGGGGACCCTCGATTTGGTCGCGGTAGAAGGTGGCGGCGGCCTCGGTGATGCGCCGCAGGCTCTCGCCGATCACACGGAGCAGGCGCTCGACCGACCCCGAGTCGGCTCCGGCGCCCAGCGCCACCTTGAGCACCGGGATGAGATCGAGCACCTCCTCGTGGACCGGGTCGCCCAGGTCAGGACGGGCGAACCCCATCGACTCCCGGACGGCCTGCAGCAGCCCGAGGCTGAGCCCGGTCTGCGCGCTGAGCTCTTGATAGGTCATGGCGGTGAAGCCGCCGTACCAGTCCCAGCTCACGAGGTCCAGGAAGGCGAAGGACAGCTTCCCGCTCCGGACCAGCGTGGCGATACCCTCGAGGGGGCAGCCCGCCGGTCTCGAGGCCGCGGAGCAGACGAACCCTCCGGACATCGCCCAGGGTGGAGGACGCCGCATCGTGCTGGGCGAGGATGCCGAGATCGACCAGCCGGTCGACGTAGTTGACATTGACGCCCGCGCGCTCGGCCAACTCGTCGCGCGTGAACGACCCCACCGCTATCGCTTGGCGTCCTCGTAGGTGACGGCCCCAGTGCGGGGATCGAAGTAGGCGCGCGGCTCGGTGAACGGGTCCCGGCCGAAGTAGACGAGCTCGAGCGCCGCGTCACCGATCCCCAGCTGTGCGTGCAGATCGTGCGGCGGGCCATCGAACCACACCACGTCGCCGGGCCGCAGGGTGAGCTCCTCGGCCAGTCGGACCTCCGCATGGGCGGGGTCGCCGCCGTCGTCCGCCCGCTCCCAGCGCTCGTACCGGTCGGAGCCCCGAAGCACGCAGACCACCCCCCAGGAGTTGTGGTTGTGGATGGGTGTCGGTGCCTCGGACGGGAAGCGCGCCACCATCAGCGCTGAGCCGTCGGGGTGACGACCGATGATCAACGCGCTGGCCGTGGCCCCGTGGATCCCGCCGAGCATCTCGTCGTCCATGATCGCCGTCTTGTCGGCAAGCTCCCGCAGCCGATCTCCAATGGATGCGAACGTCTGCGGGTTCGCACCGTCGCGCGCGACGAGCTCGGATGCCTCGTGCATGAATGCGCGGACTGCTGGGTCTTCCAGCTTGTCAGACATCGGCGTTCCCATACTTGGACCGGCCTGACCAACGCCGCATGCTTGAGACCGGTCACTCGTTTCAGGTCCGGTCTCTGCCTGTATGGGCAAGGACCCCTTCAGGATCCGAGAGTGATGGCGTGCTTCCTGCAGAAATCGGCAATGTTCAACTCATCCAGTTCTCGGTCGATGTCATCAAGGGCGTTCCGCGCTGCGTCTTCGTCGCTCTTCCAATTCTGCTCGACCACCACCGTCCCGTGAACGCGATCCGTCACGGTCACCCGGAATCGGTACCGAGAGACGTCAAAGATGGGCTGACCGGGCGAAGTGTCCATGAGGCCGCTGGCGAGATCCGCGGCCAACGCGGCGGCCCGCCTGACCCGTTTCACCTCGCGACGCTCCAGGGTTGCCTGGAATCGGCTCCTGGCCGAAGGTCCTCCATCGACCCATCCGGATTCATCCGCCATTTCCGCCCCTCCACGGAAGTGATCGGCAGCCGGGGCTCCTTCGTGTACCAGACCCACCCTCCCTCGAAAAAAGCCGATCGGCGTCCTGTTCGGCGGACTCGGCTACGGACCGCGGGACAACGATACGTATCCCGGAACGCCGGACACGTGGGTTCGGTTGCATTCGAAGACCTCGCCGCCGTGGCGCGAATCGATGGGCATCGCTACGACGCCGCCGCGTGGCAGGTCGTGATGTTCGGTGGCTATGGCAGGGCGATCTTCGGCGATACGTGGATCTGGGACGGGACGAATTGGGGGCGGGCCGGCGGCTGAGTCAAACTCGGGCCGCTGTCAGGCTCCCTCCGACCGCTGCGCCCAGTCCGACTTGATCGTCGCGTACATCGCGCCGTCGACGCGCGTCCCGTCGGGCATGGGGCCATACGCGCGCAGGATCCCCTCAAGCCGGAACCCCAGGCGTTCGAGAACCGCGCGCATCGACGCGTTATCGGCGGACGTGCCGGCTTGCACCCGCTCCGCCCGCGCGTGGTCGAACAACCACGTGGTGAGCAGTTCGACCGCCTGGGACCCGTAGCCCTTGCCGCGGTCGCCCTCGCCGTAGAGGACCACGCCGATCTCGAACACGCCGGCGGGAAGCGTCTGCCTGGGACTGGTCCGGGCCTGGACCTGGCCGATCAGTTGGCCTCGTCGATCGATCGCCAGATCGAGACTTCCGCGCCAGAGCCTTCCAGACCGGGACATCCTTCGCCGAAATGCGACCGACGCGGTCGGGAGCCGGTCCTCGGGCTTGGGACGCGGGTACGCCGCTTCGTCCAGCAGCGCCAACCCCTGCCAGGCCGCATCGACTTCGGCGGGAGCGATGGGCCGAAGCCGGATCCGCTTGCCTCGAAGTTCCTCCACTCGGGCGGCACGCCTCCCGGACATCGGGGCAATCTATCTCCCGAGCGGCACCCCGTGGTCACAGCCACGAAGGTCGTGGCGTCCGCCAGGCGGAGGTCGACCTCAGACGGCGATGGCGCCGGAGGCCGGACGTGAGGACCTGCCGGCCTCGCTCGCGTGCCCGCGCAGGAACCGGTACAGGTCGTCCTCCGCCAGCGGCCGGCTGAACAGGAAGCCCTGGCCCAGCCCGCACCCCAGGTCGCGCAGCGTGTACGCCTGCATGGCGTGTTCGATGCCCTCGGCGGCCGCCACCAGGCCCAGCGAGCCGGCCAGCCGAAGGATGGCATCGACGAAGCTCGTGTTGGCGTCTCGGCCGTGCAACGGCTCCACGAACGCCTTGGGGATCTTCAGCAGCTGGATGGGGAACTCCGCCAGCCGGGTCAGGGAGGAGTACCCCGTGCCGAAGTCGTCGATCGACAGGCGCACGCCCAGCTTGCGCAGCCGGTGCATAGCCCGGAGCGCGCCATGCTCGTCGCGGATCACGCTGGACTCCGTGATCTCGATGGTCAGGCATCGCGCGTCGAGGTGGGCTCGCGTCAGCGCTCCCGTCAGGTCCTCCACCAGCCGCTCGTCGGTGAGCTCGGCCGGCGCGACGTTGACCCACAGGCCGAGGGTGCCCGCATCGGGCAGGATGTCCGGCCATCGGGCGGCGCACCGGAACGCCTGGTCTCGAACGCTGGCCCCCACCTCGAAGATCACCCCGCTCTCCTCGGCCAACTCCAGGAACTCCTCGGGGAGCAGCAGGCCACGCTCGGGATGCTGCCACCGGGCCAGCGCCTCGAACGCCTGGATCGACCCATCGACCAGCGACACGACGGGCTGGTAGTGCACGACGATCTCGCCGCGCTCGATCGCCCCCTGGAGCTCGAACGCGAGGTCGCGACGGCGGCGGAGCCCGCTGTGCAGGGTCGGTTCGAACAGGATGCAGTGGCGCTCGTCGCTCTTGGCCGTGTACATCGCGATGTCCGCGTTCCGCATGAGCTCCTCGGCCGTGGCGGCGTCGGGTCCGGTCACCGCGATCCCGATGCTCGCGTGCACCGTGACCCGGTGGCCCGAGGACAGCGGGTAGGGGGCCTTCAGCTCCTCGACCAGGCGCTCGGCCGCGCGCTCGGCACCCTCGGTCCCGGTGTCCTGGAGCAGCACGGCGAACTCGTCCCCGCCCAGCCGGGCCGGCGTGTCGTCGGGCCGCACGGTGCCGCGGATGCGCTCGGCCACCTGGACCAGGAGGTCGTCGCCGGCGGCGTGCCCCCAGCTGTCGTTGACCACCTTGAACCGGTCGAGGTCGAAGAACAGCACGGCGTGGGTGGTCGCGTCCTCGCCACCTCGGGCCAGGGTCTCGGCGACGCGCTCCGAGAACAGCAGGCGGTTGGGCAGCCTGGTCAGCGGATCGTGGTAGGCCTCGAAGCGGAGCTCCTCCTTCAGCTCCGTCACCTGCGCCAGCGAACGTTCGAGCCGGCCGTTCTCGAGCAGCACGCTGGCGTGCCCGCCGAACGTCTCGAACAGCGCGAGGTCGCCTTCGGCGAACATGCTCACGTCGCTGACCCGGGCTCCCACCAGCAGGAGCCCGAACACGCGCTGCTCGCCCCGAAGGGCCCCCACGATGGCGTCGCCGAGCCCGCGGGAGGCCAGGAACTGATCAAGCGGGTGGGCGCTGCGGCGCCGAGGAAGCAGGACCGGCCGGTCCGACGCGCCGGTTTCTTCCACGGCCCGCTCGTCGACCGGGGTCAGGGCCTCGGGGTGCATCAGCGTCTCGCCGGACGGGCCGCTCACGCTTCGCAGTGCCGGCTCCCCGGGGGTGGGCGACAGCAGCAGGATCTCCGCGTAGTCGGTCCGCAGGAGACGCCTGGCCGCGACGAGCAGCTCGCCGACGGCCAGGCCGAACTCGGGGGCGCCCTGGGTCGCCCGCATGGACTCGTAGAGGAACTCCATGTGCTCCCGCTGCTCCCGCTGCTCCATGTAGGCGCGGAAGGATAGGACGCAGGCGGCCGCCGGGAGGATCACCAGGACCATCGCCCATGGGTCACTCTCCAGTAGCTCGATCCCCAGCAGGCCGAGGCACGTCGCCGCCAGCGCCCCCACCAGGGAGACCGCCAGCGTCCTCGGCAGCTGGGGCGCCTTCAACCGGCGTTCCGCCACTGCGATCACAGTCGAGACGAGCAGCAGCCCCGTGGTGTGCTCGACCGCCGCGGCCAGCAGCGCGATGGTCCAGGTCCGGGGGCCGTGGTCGCCCGCCTGGACCACCGAGCGGAAGATCAACAGGGCGATGCCGCTGCACAGCGACATCTGGGCGAGGTTGAACACGAGCTTGACCGGCTTCTGGCGCCGGTGCAGGGACAGCGCAACGCCGGCCCCCACGACCTGTCCGGCCAGCAGGCCGGCGGGCGAGGCGAGGAACAGGCCCAGGACGAGGGCGATCTCCGACGCCGACAGGGTGTGGGCTTCCTTGCGGAGGTGCAGGTGCACCACGTATGCCTCGGAGAGGCCGAACGCCGCCGCCAGTCCCCACCAGGGCATCGAGATGGCGCCGACCCGGCGGGCCCCGAAGGTGATGAGGTCGTAGGCCCACAGCCCGGCCGAGGCCGAGACCAAGGCGGCGATGAAGAACCAGACGCGAACGACCCCGGACCCCACCAGGGGTCTTCGACGCTCCGTGGTGGCGATCATTGAATCCATCGACGCATCCCGTTCCGCGGTCAGGGCCAGTGGCCAGGTACCTGAAATATCGAAAGATGGCGGGGCTCGCTCATCGGACGGAAAGGTCGAATCCGTACGCCGATCGGGCTCTCGGCGGACGAGCTCGGGGGAGGCCCGGTTGGGCCTTTCGTCATCGGCCGGGTGAAGGCTGGCTGGGATCGGAAGGCGGACATGCGCCGGAAGGCTCGCTCCCCCGGCCGGGGCAACGCACGGCGACGCCCGGAAGGAGACGCCATCGCCCCAAGCACCCGGCTGACGGATAATGACATGCGTCATTTCCGACCGGACACTCTCCCTGGCGCAGATCCGCGAGCGCGACCGGCAGCGCATCCTGCTGCCGCCCACGTCCGGCCGCCTCTGGTTGGGCGTGCTCATCGCGGTGGCCGGACCCATCCTGGTCGCCCTTGCCGATCAGATCCGGCCGCTGAGCCTGCTTCCCTCGCTCCCCTACGTGCTGGTGGTGCTCATCGCCACCCTGGCCGGGAGGATGGTCGCCGGGCTGATCTCGGTGGTCGTCTCGGCCGGGCTGATCGACTACTACTTCTTCCATCCCCTGCACACCCTCCTTCCCCCGCACGCCGAGGATGCCCTGGCCCTCATCGGGTTCGGGGCCATCTCGATCATCGTGTCGTGGGTCGTGGGGTGGCAGGAACGGGCCCGCGTGGAGGCGGAGCAGGCCAGAGCGGA
>JBKPBM010000047.1:0-2819 GCA_046744325.1 Actinomycetota bacterium
ACACGATCACGCTCAGAGGGAGCACCGGATTCGAGTTCGGTCCTCCGGGTGCGCCGCCTCCCGAGCAAACGGCGACGGGACCGATCGCCACGGTGAGGGTGGCCGCCGTCTACCAGGACCTGGCGTCGCTGCCGGAGACCAGGTTCTGGTGCTCGCTGAACCAGGAGATCTATCCACCGTTCACCGCGAACAACCCCTTCCCACCATTCGTGGTCGCCGACCGGACCACCATGCTGAGCCTGGCCCGGAGGATGAAGGTGACCGGGATGCAGTCGTGGGAGCTTCCACTCAGCCCGACGGTGACGCTGTCCCAGGCTCGAGCCATGGCCGGCCCGCTGGATCGGCTGACCAGCCAGCAGACCGATACGGGGGGACCCGCTCGGTTCGGGCCGTTCCGGTACCCGGGCCTGTCCACGCAGGTTCCCCCGCTCGTCACCCAGGCGGATGGGACGGTGGCCGCCGTCAGGGGGCCGGCGGGGAGCATCTCGCTGGCGGGGAGGGTGGTTGCGCTGGTCGTGGTGGGTGCGTCCGGGGCGTACTGGGTCGAACGGCGGCGCACCGAGGTCGGGCTGCTCGCGGCGAAGGGTGTCGGGCCCGGCGGGGCGGCCGCTCGGACCATGCTGGAGACGGCCATCCCGCTCGCCCTGGCCTCGGCCGGAGGCTGGGCGCTCGCGGTCTATCTGGTGCGAACGTTCGGACCGTCGCCGTTCCTGGATCCGGGCGTGAGCGAGGAGGCGGGTCGCACGGTCGCGGTCACGGCGGCGGTCGCCTTCGTGTTGATGGGGCTGGTCGCCGCCGTGGCGGCCTGGGGGCGGACGGAGGCTCCGCGCATCCCCGGGCGGGCCGTGCTGGCGAAGATCCCGTGGGAGATCGCGGTCCTCGCGCTCGCCGGGGCCTCGCTGTACGAGGTCCTCACTCGCGGCTCGGCTCCGATCGACTCGGCCTCGGGCGCGCCGAAGATCGACGTCTTGGTCTTGGTGTTCCCGATCCTGTTCGTGGCCGGAGGGGCCGGGTTGGCCGTTCGGCTGGTTCGCCTGCTGCTCCCCAGGCTTCGGCGTCGCCGACTCCTGCGGCGGCCGGCCCTCTATCTCGCCACTCGAAGGTTGGCCGGTGCGTCGAAGCTCGCCATGGCCTCGATGGTCGCGGTGGCGCTCGCCGTGGGGATCCTGGCGTACGCGGGGACGCTGGCGTCATCGGTTTCCGAGAGCCAGCGGGCCAAGGCACTGGTGTTCATCGGCAGCGACCTGGAGGCCGAGGTGGGCGGGGCCTCGACCATCCCGCGGTCGCTGGCCGACCGGGCGACCAAGGTCATCCGATACGACAGCGGGAGCTTCCTTCCGTTGGGAGGGGCCCTGCAGACCCTGGCGGTCGATCCGCGCACGTTCGCCCGGGCGGCGTTCTGGGACCCGAGCTTCGCCGACCGGCCGCTGCAGTCGCTCCTGGACCAGCTCACCGTTCCATTGGACCCGAACGCTCCCGTACCCATCATCTCGGTGGGCGTGCACCTCGGGCCCGAGGGCCAGCTGCTGCTGTTCGGCGGGAATCCGTTTGCGCTCCCGGTCCGAGTGGTGGGGTTCGCTCGAACGTTCCCGGGCCTGCCGCAGAACTCGCCGATGATCCTGATCAACCAGCACGTTCCTGCGCTGGTCGATGCGCCCGCGCACAACCAGGCGCCGTCCCGCACGGAGTTCTGGATCCGAGGCGATGCGGATGCCGCGCTGGCGACCCTGAAGCGGGCGGGAGTCCCGGTCAGCTCGGATGCCACACTGGGCCAGGTCACCGAGACCGCGAGCCTGGCCGCGCTCGGTTGGGTGTTCGGTTTCCTGCGAGCGCTTGGGGTGGTGACGGGGCTGGTGGCCCTGGGCGGGGTGCTGCTCTACCTGGCGGCCCGGCAGCAATCACGCGAGGTGTCGTATCTGCTTGCCCGGAGGATGGGGCTGACGGCGAGGTCGCACCGGCGGTCGATGGGGATCGAGCTGGGCGGGATGCTGGCGATCGGGTTCGTCATCGGCGCGGGGCTCGCTTGGATCGGCGCGAAGACCGTCTATCGAAAGGTCGACCCCCTGCCGCAGCTCCCGCCCGCCATGTTGTTCCGGATCCCGGTGGCACTGGCGGCGGCGACGGCGGGGGCATTGTGGCTGGCCACCAGGGTCGGATCCCACGTGGTCCAGCGGCTCGCCGCCCGTGCCGACGCCTCAGCGGTCCTGCGTGTGGGAGGCTGAGGGCCGAGTCCTCCATGCGCATGCACCAAATTGAGGCTCAAATTGGTGCGGTGCCGAGGATGCCTTCCGATCAGCGCGTATAGGAGCCCTCGGGGTCGAGCTCTTCCCGGATCAGGCGCAATTCCTCCTCCGATGGCGCAGGCGTCTCGCCCACGTCGTCGGCTACTCTGAGGTCCCAGGACGTGTTCTCCTGCGCCTGCTCGACGGTGACGCCCGGATGGACGCTGGCCAGTTCGATCTCGCCGTCGGGCCGGAACCGGTACACGCCCAGGCCGGTGACGACCACGGTCGGACCGGCGCCCCACGACGCCGGGCGCGAGCCACCCAGGTGCCCGGGGCTGGTGGTGAAGTCGATGCGCTCGACGAACGACCGCGTGGACTGCGGCATGATCACGAAGACCTTCTTCGCGTTGATGGCGATCTCGCACGCCCCGCCCGAGCCGGGCAGCCGTACCTTCGGCCGCTGATAATCGCCGATGACCGTGGTGTTGATGTTGCCGAACCGGTCGATCTGCGACGCGCCCAGGAACCCGACGTCGATCAGGCCGGCCTGGAGGTAGTAGGAGAACAGCTCGAACATGCTGGTGACCTGGAGGG
>JBKPBM010000034.1:0-1035 GCA_046744325.1 Actinomycetota bacterium
CCCCTCCATGGCGTCCGGCAGCCACACGTGCAGGGGCATCTGGGCCGACTTCCCTACGGCCCCGGCGAACAGCAGCATCGACAGCACGGTGGCCGTCCCGTTCGGCAGGCTGTGCGCCCCACGCAGCACCACGTCGAAGTCCAGGGAATGGAAGTGCAGCCAGATGAACACGATCCCGATCAGGAACGCGGAGTCCCCGATGCGCGTGGTGATGAACGCCTTCTTGGCCGCGTCGGCCGCCGGCTTGCGATCGAACCAGAACCCGATCAGCAGGTAGGAGCACAGGCCCACGCCCTCCCACCCCAGGTACAGGACCAGGAAGTTGTCCGCCAGGACCAGCATCAGCATGAAGAACACGAACAGGTTCATGTAGGCGAAGAACCGCCCGTAGCGGGGGTCGCCGTGCATGTAGTCGATCGAATAGACGTGGATCAGCGTGCCCACGCCGGTCACCGTCAGGGCCATGACGATCGACAGGGGGTCGGCCCGGAGCGTGGCCGCGACCGAGAAGCGACCGACCTGGATCCAGTCGAACAGGTGGGTGACATCCAGCCGGCCGGCTGCAGGCTGCGACAGCAGGTGGAAGAATTCCACAACGGCCACCGCGAACGACCCCGCGACCAGCGCCGACGCGACCCACCCCGCAGATTCGCCGCGCCAACGCCGGCCGGTCAGCAACAGGACGGCCGCCCCCACCAGGGGGAACAGCGGGATCAGGCCGAGGGGCGGCATGCGCTCACCACTTGAGCAACCGGGCGTCGTCGACGTCGACGCTCCGGCGCTTCCGGTAGAGGGACACGATGATGGCCAAGCCCACCACGACCTCGGCCGCGGCCACCACCATCGAGAAGAACGCCAGGACCTGGCCGGTCAGGTTCCCGTTCTGCCGGGAGAAAGCGACCAGGGCCAGGTTGACCGCGTTCAGCTGGAGCTCGACCGACATGAAGATCACCAGCGCGTTCCGCCGCACCAGAACGCCGATCGTCCCGATCGTGAACAGGATCCCGGACAGGATCAGGAAGTACGAGATGGGCG
>JBKPBM010000332.1:0-4501 GCA_046744325.1 Actinomycetota bacterium
GGACGAGCCTGGCAGAGGCGAGCTGCGACTCGGCCGAAGGGAAGTCCAACGACAGGACCAACCTGCCGAGGTGGACAGGCACGCGCTTGACATCCACGATGGAGATATCGAGCAGGGTCCAGGTCTCCGAGAAGGAGCAGCGGAATCCAGGTCTCCATGACGCATTCTCGATCTCGCCTTGCTTGACGTTCCCGTCCGGAGTGTGCGAGAAACCGACCCGATTGCCATGCCGCTCCGAGGTCGCTCGAGCCAGGAGGGAGGATGGATGAGCAGACTGCGTCACGCGATCCGAGGTGGTTGGGGACCACGAACGCTCGCAGTGGTCGCTGCGGCTGCGTTCGCGAGCCTGTTGATCGCGGGGTCCTCGCCGGCGTGGGCGAACAGCGACCCCCACCGGGTCTTCCTGCCTTCCTCGCCGTTCGACATCCCCTCGAACGTGTGCGGGTTCACCGTCCATGTCGACATCCCCGTCGATCGCCAGTACGGGACGTTCTCGACAGCGCCCGACGGCTCCACGATCCTCAAGATCACCGGTTCGCTGGTGTGGGCCCTGACGAACGTCTCGACGGGCACGACGATCACGCTCAACGCCTCCGGGCCCGGGGTGATCACGTTCCCCATCGGAACCACGCTTGCCGTGGTCGACGGTCAGGGATTGAACATCGTCTACGTCACGAACGGTGCGCAGTTCGGCGTGCCCAACCTGATGTACTCGTCCGGGCTGTTGCAGTTCACCACCGACCTGTCCAACGACACGATCACCAGCATGCCGAGGCAGCCAACCGTCCTCCTCGACGTGTGCGCGGCGCTCTCGTAGAGAGCTGCGGGGCTCAGGCGCAACCGAACCTGGGGTTGCTCAGGCTGCGCGGCGCCCCTCCTCGTCCGCGGCATCTGGCGGGGTCGAGGACGGGCCTTGTCGAGCGTCGTCGCTCGTGCCCCTCGTCGCTCGGTCCCCGATCGCGCTGGCGATGATGATCAGCGCGAGGATCAGGAGCGCGGCACCCACCATGATCCAGTTCCATTGAGAGCCGGTCAGTGCCAGCATCGCGACCACCTCCACCCGCAAGCATCCCTGGCTCCGGAGCCGGAGGGCTGGGGCGAATGGCCCTGGTCGTGGGGTCCTGCCGGCGACACGGGGCCGGAATACGCTGGACGTGGGCAGCGTTGCCGGTTCAGATTCGGATATCCCAACTGACGAACGGAGCTGTCACGTGCCAGCCATCACCGCCGATACCCTGACCCTTCCCCGCGTGGATGAGCCGGCCCCGGACGCCGCCCCGCGCCCGGTTCGCTCGGTGACCACGGCCCCGAGAGGGCTCGAGGGCGAGGGCTTCCCCGTTCGGCGGGCCTTCCGCGGCGTCGACCTCGCTCTGCTCGACCCCTTCGTGCACATGGACCAGATGGGCGCGGTCGACCACGGGCCCGGCGAGCCGAAGGGCACGCCCTGGCACCCCCACCGCGGGTTCGAGACCGTCACCTACATGATCGACGGGACGTTCCAGCACCAGGACTCGCACGGGGGAGGGGGACTGATCACCGACGGGGCCACTCAGTGGATGACCGCCGGTGCCGGGATCCTGCACATCGAGACCCCGCCCGAAGCCCTGGTCATGAGCGGGGGCCTGTTCCATGGGATCCAGCTGTGGGTCAACCTCCCCGCCGCCCTGAAGTTCACGCCGCCCCGGTACCAGAGCATCGAGGGCGGGCAGGTGGCGCTGCTGTCCTCCGCTGACGGGGGGGCGCTCATCCGGGTCATCGCCGGCGAGGTGGCCGGCCATCCCGGCCCCGGCTCCACCCGCACCCCCATCTCGTTCGTGCACGTGACCGTGGCACCGGGAGCCCGGCTGCGCCTCCCGTGGCGGCCGGACTTCAACGCGCTGGTGTACGTCCTGGCCGGGTTCGGGGCCCTCGGTCCCGAGCGCCGGCCCATCGAGAGCGGCCAGCTGGGCGTGTTCGGCCCCGGCGACCATCTGTCGATCGAAGCGGGGCGGCAGGATTCGAGCAGCCCGAACCTGGAGGCGCTGGTGCTGGGCGGTCTTCCTATCGGTGAACCGGTCGCGGCGTACGGGCCGTTCGTCATGAACACCGAGGCCGAGCTGGTGCAGGCGATCCAGGACTATCGCGCTGGCCGTCTGGGCGTGATCCCCGCCGACGCCATCATGCCGCACGTTCCGCGAGATTGATCGGGGATCCGCCGACCGGTCTGTTCTCGCACTGAACCAGACGATTCCGGTCGTTCTCGCCGATAGCATCTTCATGGCGTCGATGCGAGCGGGCAGAGGGATGGCGAGGGATTCGTCCGATACGGTGCGGGTCGGACTGCTGGGGTGTGGAAGCGTGGGGGCCGCCGTGGCCCGGATGCTCCACGACCACGCGGAGGAGATCGCGCGCCGCAACGGCATCCGGCTGAAGATCACCCGCGTGGCGGTTCGCGACGTGGCTAAGGACCGGGGCGTTCCTCTCCCGGCCACCGCCTTCACCGACGACGCCACAGCCGTTGCCCGGGCCGAGGACGTCGACGTGGTGGCCGAGCTGATCGGAGGGATCGAGCCCGCGCGCTCCCTGGTCCTGCTGGCCTTCGCCGAGGGCAAGCCGGTGGTCACGGCGAACAAGGAGCTCCTGGCCACCTACGGCGGCGAGCTCCTGGAGGCGGCGGCCCGAAGCGACGTCGACCTGCTGTACGAGGCATCCGTCGGCGGAGGCATCCCGCTGATCCGACCGCTCCTGGAGGGCCTGGCGGGGGAGCGGATCCTCCGGGTGACCGGGATCGTCAACGGCACGACCAACTACGTGCTGACCCGGATGAGCGAGGACGGTTCCTCCCTGGACGACGCCGTCGCCGAGGCGCAGTCGCTCGGATACGCGGAGGCCGATCCGGACGATGACCTGGACGGGCACGACGCCGCGGCGAAGGCAGCCATCCTGGCCTCCATCGCCTTCGACGCGAAGGTCGTGGCCGGCGACGTGTACCGCGAGGGGATCCGAGGAGTCTCGGCGGCCGACATCGCCAACGCCCACCGGCTCGGGTACGAGGTCAAGTTGCTCGCCTTCGCCGAATCGGTCGAGGGCGCCCTGTCGGTCCGGGTCCATCCCGCGATGATCCCGCGCGAGCACCCGCTGGCCTCGGTGCGGCTCTCGTTCAACGCGGTGCTGATCGAGGGGGAGCGGGTGGGGGAGCTGATGCTGGTGGGTCGGGGGGCCGGCGGCGACCCCACCGCCACGTCCGTGGTGGGCGACCTCATCGAGGCGGCGCGGAACCTTCGGCAGGGGGGCAGGTCCGCCGGAGCGGCCCGGGCGGGCGTTGGGACGGTCGTGCCGATGGTCGAGATGCCGGCTCAGTACTACCTGCTCCTGCTGGTGGACGACCGCCCGGGCGTACTCGCCGCCATCGCCTCCGCCTTCGCCGACGAGCTCGTGTCGATCAAGTCCGTCTGGCAGGAGGGGCACGGCGAGGAGGCCCAGATCGTGGTGGTCACCCACCGGGCACCGGAGCGCGCCCTGCGGGCATGCGCCGAACGGCTCCGACACCTGGACGTCGTGCGGTCGGTGGCCTCGGTGATCCGCGTGGAGGCGGCCGAGGCATGAGCGGGCGGCCCACCCCGTGGCCCGGCGTGATCGAGGCGTACCGGTCGCGCCTGCCGGTGACCCCTTCGACGCCCGTGGTCACCCTGGGCGAGGGGGGGACCCCGCTGGTCCACTCGGAGCGACTGTCCGAAGAGACCGGGTGCGAGGTCTACCTGAAGTACGAGGGAGCCAACCCCACGGGCTCGTTCAAGGACCGCGGCATGACCCTGGCCGTGTCGAAGGCCGTCGAGGAAGGGTCCAGCGCCCTCGTCTGCGCCTCGACCGGAAACACCAGCGCGTCGGCGGCGGCGTACGCGGCGAAGGCCGGCCTGACCTGTGCCGTCGTGGTCCCGGCCGGCAAGATCGCGCCCGGGAAGATGGCCCAGGCGATCGCGCACGGCGCCCTCGTGGTCGAGGTGAACGGGAACTTCGACGCGGCGCTGGCAGCCATCCGCACGCTCCCGGACCAGTACGCCGTGACGCTGGTCAACTCGGTCAACCCATTCCGTCTGCAGGGCCAGAAGACGCTGGCCTTCGAGGTGTGCGACGCGCTCGGGCGGGCCCCCGACCTTCACCTGGTGCCGGTGGGGAACGCCGGCAACATCACCAGCCACTGGATGGGATACGGGGAATACGCCGGGGACGGCGTGATCCAACGGTGCCCGAGGATGTTCGGGTTCCAGGCCGAGGGTGCCGCCCCGATCGTCCGCGGGCATCCGATCGAGAACCCGGAGACGGTCGCCTCGGCCATCAGGATCGGCAACCCGGCCTCGTGGCAGGGGGCGGTGGCGGCGGCGACGGGGTCCGGCGGGGAGATCCTCGCCGTGAGCGACGAGGCCATCCTGGCCGCCCATCGGCGCCTGGCCCGCCAGGAGGGCCTGTTCGCCGAGCCGGCGTCCGCCGCATCGGTGGCGGGGCTGCTGGCGCTGTCCTCGGC
>JBKPBM010000124.1:0-3661 GCA_046744325.1 Actinomycetota bacterium
GTGGCGTCCGAGTGCGCCCACACGCGGTGATACAGACCAACGATCTGCTCCCGTGACTCCTCGGCGGTCGCCCACATGTCCGCGTTTGGTTCGGCGCCCTCGTCGAACCACGGCAGCGGCTCCTCGAACGGCCGGCCGAACGTCTCACCGAAGTACCCGGCCTCGACGCTGGCCACGTGCTTGACCAGTCCCAGGAGGTTCGTCCCGGTCGGGACCATCGGGCGGCGGACGTCGTAGTCCGAGAGCACCTCCAGCTTCCACAACAGGGCCTCCCGGCCGGTCAGGAGGTACCGATGGAGATCCGTCTTCGGGTCTGTGGCAGTCATGCCCTACAGGATGGCACCGATGGCCACCGGCCGCAGCGCGGAGCGCGCTGTCAGGTGCCGGCCGAATGGCGAGGCGCGAACTGATCGCACGTGGCTCCGTTTCGGATCAGCCCTCGAACCAGCCGGCAGCCGCCCACGGCCAATGGGGGAAACATGTACCGGCACGTGCCGCACCTCGCCTCAGGCCTCTCGGCGGTCCGATAGTTTGCGGCCTTCTTCGAGAGGCTCCAGATCCCCGGGGTCCCGGAGGCCTGGTTGCCAGGATCGGCGCCGCTTGTCGACATTGGCCCCTCCTCACCCGGTGACGGTCAGGGTTCCCTTCATCCCGAGGCTCACGTGGAACCGGCACACGAACGGATAGGTCCCCGGAGGGAGATCGATGGTCACGCTCTGGGACTGGCCCGGCTGATTGACCACGTCGATCCCCTTGCCGGTGACCGTGAAGGTGTGAGCGGCGGACCCCACGTTCGTGACGGTCACGGATGCGCCCTTGGCCACGCTGAAGGTCGCGGGCGAGAACACGAGTCCGCCGGCTCCCTGCTGGACGGTGATCCCCGCCGCGCTCGCCGACGTGCTCGGGGGGCCCGACGACGGTGGGGTGCTCTTGCCACACCCCGTGACGAGGAGTGCCAGGGCAAGGGTCGGACCGATGAGCGTCCACGTGCCTCGCCGCCAGCTCAGCATCGCCACAGGTGGCATCCTACCGGGCGAACTCGTTCCTTTCGAATCCGTTCACACCTCCTCAGCGGAGATGACCAACTCCTCAGAGGTGACCGCCGCCAACCCAGCGCGCCGGCTGATTCCAATCGTGTGCAAACCATATCTCCACGCATCTCCGCCCCCAACCAGGGTGGCGGGAGGATCATCGTTTCGGCCCGGCCGCCGCAGAGGGGCGATGGCGCGTTGCGGAGGCGTGCAGGGTCATGGGCATCACGCGGGCGGGCATTCCATCACGAGTCGAGCCCGAGTTCCTCCCTCCGATCAACCTGGGTCGAGGTCAGCCGCATCTGAGCCGGAGCTGGCCGCTGACCTTGCTCTTTGGCGGCCTCTTCGTCTGGTGGTTCCTGGGCATGTCGGGGTTCGTCCAGTTCCTCTTCGCCATTCCGATGGTCATGACGTTGGCCGTCCGAGGCCGTGTGAGGATCCCCCGATGGTTCGGGATCTGGCTGATCTTCCTCGGGCTGATGTTCGCCTCCGTGCTGATGCTCAAGGTCTTCCCATCGCAGTTCGGCATCGACAACCTGCTGTCGTGGGGCTGGAGGATGACGCTCTACGTCGGGGCGACCGTCACCTTCCTCTACGTCTACAACACGCCCAGGGAGGAGCTTCCAGCGAGGAAGCTCATCAACATCCTGGCGGGGTTCTGGGTGCTCACGGTGCTCGGCGGGCTGATGGGCATGGCCCTGCCCAATCACACCTGGAACAGCCTGATGGAGAAGCTCATGCCCCACCGGTTCCTCTCCAACGCGTTCGTCAAGGCGCTGGTCGTCCCGCAGACCACTGGAGGGAAGGCCTTTCCGGGCCTCGGCATCTACCGGGTGAAGGCCCCGTTCATCTACACGAACCAGTGGGGCTCCGCGTTCGCCCTGACCCTCCCGTTCGCCCTCGCGGTGGTCACGGAGACCAGGAGCAAGGCGACCCGGAACATCTTCCTGGGTCTGCTCGTGCTCGGGTTCATCCCGCTGGTCTTCTCGCTGGACCGGGGGTCGTGGCTGTCCAGCGCCGTGGCGGTGGTGTACGGGGTGCTCCGGATGTTGCAGAGCGGGAGAGGCAAGAGCAGGAGGATGGCCAAGGCGGCGTCGAGCCTCATGCTTGCCGGGCTGGTCGTGGTGGGGCTGATCCTCCTGAGCCCGCTTGGCCACGACATCCTGACCCGCACCCAGAACGGCTACGGCGACACACACCGGGCGATCCTGTACAGCAACTCGCTGGAGCTGGCGGTGAAGTCGCCGATCCTCGGCTATGGGTCCCCGGTCTCACTGAACGTCGTCGACCCCAACGCCCCTCCCGGTCCGTCCATCGGCACGCACGGCTCGCTCTGGACGGTGCTGACCTCCAACGGCATCCCAGCGGTCGTGTTCTTCTACTTCTGGTTCATCTACGCGTTCCTCAAGACCATCAGGCGGATCACCGGGGAGGGCGGGCGCAATGCAGAGGCGTATTTCTGGTGTCACGTGTCGATCCTCGCCGCGGTGGTCCAGATCCCGTATTACGAGCTGCTCCCCTGGGGCCTTCCCATCGTGATGATCGCCATCGCCGTGTGCTTCCGAGAACGCGAGGTCCGGGTGCGCCCAAGCCGCCGTCCGGCTTGAGATGACGGGCGCCTGCGCGGCGCCTTTATTCCCCGCCCAGCGCGCCGATACCCGGAGGAGACTCCTATTCGCGGTCCACCCCCCACGCGAGGGGCGGAGATGACGCACGAACCACGCATACGACCGCGACGCCTTCGAGGGCTGTTGCGGGGAACGCGGCTGGTGATGCCGTTCGCCCTGGTCAGCCTGGTCCTGTTCGTCAGCATCGGGGTGGGGATCTACGAGAGCGTGTCCAAGCAGTTCGTGAAGCGGGGCGAGGAGTCGGCGCGGCTGCACGCCCAGTTCGTCGCCAACTCGATCATCCAGTGGGAGCGGGTGTTCGGCCACGAGTACCAGCCGGTGCTGGCATACGTGAGGTCCGAGGTGCTGCACGAGCCGGTGGTGCACGTGACCATCTGGGAGAGCGATGGCACCGTCATCTTCTCCGACACGGCCGCTCTGGTCGGCCATCGCTTCCCGCCTGCGCCGGACCTGCGGCGGGCCTTCTCCGAAGGGAAGACCTTCGGAGCGGTGGCGGCCCAGCCGGAGTCCGGCACCGCGACCCCACGGGTGGCGACGCCTCGGCTCTACGCCAGCTTCGTGCCGGTGTGGAGCACGCCGCAGCCGATCGGCCAGGCCCTTGCCGTGGTCGAGGTCGACGAGGACCACCGGAGCATCGCCGAGGAGGCCACCCAGCTCGCTCGAACCGTGTTCCTCATGTTGTCGATCGGCCTGGCCATCCTGTGGCTGCTGCTGCTTCCCGTTACTCACCGCGTATCGAAGCGGCTGACCCGCCAGAACGCCCAGCTCCGTGAGTCCCACGACAGGAACCAGGCCATCATCGCCGAGCTCCACACCCTGCAGTCGGAGCGGGCCAGCCTCCTCGACCGCACCGTCCAGGCGACGGAACAGGAGCGCAAGCGACTGGCCCTGGAGTTGCACGACGGGCCGGTCCAGCACCTCGCCGCGCTCGACCTGATCCTGGAGAGCGTCGGGCTGGCCCTGCATCCGTCACCCGAGTCGAAGGCCACCCAGCTCATCAAG
>JBKPBM010000265.1:0-6008 GCA_046744325.1 Actinomycetota bacterium
AGACGGTACCGGAGGCGCAGCACCTCCGGCAGGTCCAGCGACCCCCACCCGCCGAATGCCGTGCGTCCCACCTCGGTCCAGAACGGGCATTGGGAGAACGGGAGGCTGCACCCGCACGGCCGGTCCTCGACGCAGCTCCGCTGCCAGATCTCGCGGACCTCGCCGAGCGACGTCACCGCCGGGACCTGGCCGAGCAGACGGTCGAACAGCGTGCTGCCGCTTCGTCCCCAGCCCCCCACGTACAGGACCGTGGTCATCGCGCCGCCTGAGCCCGGGACCGGAAGAGCCCGTCGACGAGCTCCTCGAACCTGGCCAGCGACCGGGCGACGATCTCCCTGGCCTCGCCGGCGCCGTCCTCGGTCCCCCCGGCCAGGGCCCGTTCGAGGAGATGGCGGAGGCGATCCTCGTCCTCGGCGAGGTCCAGCTCGCCCTCGTCCGCCATGCGCCGGCTGAACGCGAGCTGGTGGTCGTCGACGTGCTCGCCGAGGTCATGGCGACGGGGCACCACGATCGGTCGCTTGCCCATCCAGCGGCACATCATGACGCTGCCCGGACCCCCGTGACAGACCACGACAGCCGCCTCGGCCACCGACGCCTCCATCTCCGGATACCCCAGGTATTCGCTGCCCTCGGCCAGCCGCGGGGGCGAGGAGGTTCCGAACTGGATGCGGCACCGCACCCGCTCGCCCGCGCCGTCCTCCAGCCATCGGTCGACCCACCCGACCACCCGATGGAAGGGGTGATGGTCGGTCCCCACCGTGACGAACACCAGGGGCTTCATCTACAGGAGCCTCCCGATGACCTGGCCCTTGGGGTAGAACTGCCGCTGTTGCTCCCACTGGAGCAGGAACAGGTCGCTGATTGGATGGCACAGCCGCCCGGTCAGGGTGGGCAGGTCGATCCGGTCGTAGACCTCCAGGTACACGGTCTTGGCCCGGTGGAGCCGGGCCAGCAGGAAGAACGGGAAGGCGACGCCGGCTCCGCTGGAGACCACGACGTCCGGGTGGAACCTGCGGATGACCTTCCATGCCAGTCCCAGGTTCCTGACCAAGTTGGGGATGTTGCGCGTGGTGGGCTGGTAGGCCCAGGACACCTTCTCGCCCTCCAGCATCGACAGGCTGTCCGGCATCCGGAAGGTCACCCACTCCCGGTCGTGCTTAGTCCACCACGGCCGGAGGCGATGGAGCTGGAGCAGATGGCCACCCGCCGAGCACACCAGGAGGACTCTCAAGGGGCGTGTGGCGGACCCCGCCGGTGGTCGTTCGCTCCCCATGCCCCGCCCCGTCGCGACGCGAGGGCTTAGGGGTTCCGTCTGTCCTGCGGCGGGAGCTCCGCGGCCGGCTGCCCCCGACGCCCGCCGTTCTCCTCGTAGGGCGCGCCGTAGGTGGCATAGGACCCGTAGCCATACCGGTAGCGATAGGGGACGAAGTAGCCGTGGTACCGATAGCCCCGGGCCTTGGACGGGTCGAAGTTGTTCAGGATCGAGCCGATGACGGTGGCGCCCACCTGCTCGAGCTGCTCCCGCGCGTGGGAGACCGCGCTGCGGGAGGTGCGCTCGGCGTCGGCGACGAACAGGACGCCGTCGACCAGTGGGGCCAGGGCCAGGGCGTCGGTCACCAGCAGGACCGGCGCGGTGTCGACGATGACGAAGTCGGCCACCTCACGCAGCCCGGCCATGACCTCGCCCATCTGCTCGGACTGCAGCATCTCGGCGGGGCGGCTGGGCACCGGGCCTGACAGCAGGACCCGGAGGTTCTCCACGCCGGGGTCCAGGATGGCCTCCCACGGCTCGGACTCGCCCGCCAGGACCGTGGACAGCCCGACGTCGTTCGGCAGGTCGAAGAACCTGGCCACCCGGGGCTTGCGCAGGTCGCCCGAGAGCAGGACCACGCGCTTGCCGGCGTCGGCCAGCACCACCGCGAGGTTCGCCGCGGTGGTGGTCTTCCCCTCGCCGGCGGCCGCGCTGACCACCATGATGCACTTCAGCCCGCGCTGCACGGACAGGAACGACACGCTGGTACGAAGCGTCCGATAGGCCTCGGCCACGGCGCTCTTCGGCTGCTCCCTAGCCACCAGCCTGGCGTCGTGCTTGTTCCGCCACCCGGGGACCTTCGGGATCACCGCGAGGACGGGCACGCCGAGGTTCTGCTCGAGGTCGGTGCGGCCGCGGAGGCCGTCGTCCAGGCGCTCGCGCAGGAAGGCGAGGGCCACCCCGACGGCCAGGCCGGCCAGCAGGCCGAACAGCGCGTCGAGCAGCAGGTTGGGGCTGATCGGCTTCTGGGGAAGCTGGGCGGGGAGCAGGAGCTCCGGCGGGTTGATCTTGGAGGGGTCGAGGTTCTGCAGCTGCTGGCGGGTCTCGTTCAGCTGCTGGTTGGCGCTGTTGCGGAGGTTCTCGAGGTTCTGGAGGTTCTCCTGGTCCGCCTGGTTGGGCTGGTTGCCCGCGGCGGACGCCTTGTTGATCTTGTTGATCGTGCTGGCGATCTGGGCGTTCCACTTCGCGATGTCCGCGTTGAGCTTGGTCTCGGTGTCCAGGAAGGGCTGGCGAAGCTTGGTGAGCGTGGCGTTCGCCTCGGTGATCTTCTGGTGGATGTAGGCGAGGGCGAACGCCTGCGCCCCTCCCTCGGCGGCCTTGGTCGCCGCGCTGTTGTAAGCGATGGTCATGACGTTGGCGCCCGAGACGACCGTGACCACGACGTTCTGGTCCAAGAAGCGCTCGAGCACCGCGGCGTTCAGCGCGTCGGTCGAGCACAGCGTATCCAGGTTCACGTCCGCACCGGTGGGGTTGGCTCGGAAGGTCGGGTCCTTGATCAGCAGGCTGGCGCACTTGGTCACGTCGTTGGACGTGACCACGGATTCCTCCGTGGTCATGTTCGGCGATTGCGAACCCCCCGTCGCGGCGGGCACCGGGACGGTCGCCAAGACCTTCGCCGTCGATTCGTAGATGTTGGTCTGTTGTTTGGCGAAGATCACCCCGGCCAGAAGGGCGAGCAGTGTGATGACGATGATCGACCACTTGCGCCGACGAAGGACAGCCAGGTACTCACCGAGCCAGACGGTGTCTTCTGAGGGGGGCGGTTCGATGGCAGCCATGGGACGAGGGCTGAGTATATCCGGGGGCCTAGGGTTCGTCATACGGTATTCGGATCGTCACGATTCTGCCATGAGGAAAGCCCCAAAGCCGGATTTTCCCGCTCGATTTGACGTGAACAGGGGCCGGCGGATATCCAACACCTGGATGAATCTCGGAGCGAACCCGTGATCTTGGTCTGGACAACTCCGCGAGGTGCCCCCTATCCTTCTCTGACCCGCGAACAAGGTGCCGTCCCGCCCGATGGCCCTCGGGGCTTTGTCTGGAGGGGATATTGGCCGATGCAACCGTGGTGAAGAACCAAGACCTGGTCGTCATCCCGGAAGGCCCGTCGGCCACCATGGGCGAGCGCCCCAAGCACACCTCCCGCCGCTACGCCCGCCTGAGCTGCTGGATCGCGGTCAGCGACGCGGCGGCCCTGATCGGCGCCATCTCGATGGTGCACCTGATCAGGGGCATGGGGGCGCCCGCGTCGTTCGCCTTCCTGTTCGCGTTGGTGGCAGCCGCGGTGGTGTGGGTCGGGGTGTTCGCCGCCTTCGGGCTGTACTCGTTCTCGCGGCTCTCCCCGGCCGAGGAGTTCCGCAGGATTGTCGAGGCCACCGGCGTGGCCGTGGGCATCAAGCTGGGACTCGCGTTGCTGTTCGGCAGGGGACCCCTCGTCGCCCTGTCGCGCGGGTGGCTCGTGCTGACCTGGCTGGTGTCCCTGATCCTGGTGATGGCCTTCCGCCAGCTCTGGCACAAGCGGATGTGGCGGCTGCGGGTGGCCGGCGAACTCTGCTATCGCACGCTGATCATCGGGGCCAACGACGAGGGGGTGCGGATCGCCCACACGCTGCGTCCGAGGGCGCTCGGGTTCCTCCCCCTCGGGCTGCTGGCGACCACGGGAACCGCCCCGGAGGAGACCGATTCGGTCCCGGTGCTGGGAACGTTGAGCGAGCTCGGCGAGGTGATCCAGCGCCACGGCATCGAGTGCGTGTTCGTGGCGTCCTCCGCGGTCAGTCCCGAGGTCATGAAGCGCTTGACCAAGCTGCTCCGGCGCCACGACGTGGAGATCCGGGTCTCGGCCAACATGACCGACATCCTCTCCTCCCGCTTGACCGTGCAGCCGGTGGCCGACCTCCTGGCGCTGTCCCTCAAGCCGGTCCGCTTGTCCGGACCGCAGGCCCTGGCCAAACGGAGCTTCGACCTGGCGGTCGCCTGGATCGTGGTGGTCCTCTCCAGTCCCATCTGGCTGGCCTCGGCGGCCCTGATCAAGGCGACCTCCCGCGGCCCCGTGCTGTTCAAACAGGCGCGGGTGGGCAAGGAGGGCAAGCTCTTCACGATGTACAAGTTCCGAACCATGATCGAAGGCGCCGAGTTCATGATCTCCGAGCTCGAGGCCCGGAACGAAGCCTCGGGTCCCCTGTTCAAGATGCGCCGAGACCCCCGGGTGACCAGGGTGGGAAAGTGGCTGCGGCGGTGGAGCCTCGACGAGCTGCCCCAGCTCCTCAACGTCCTGCGCGGAGACATGAGCCTGGTGGGGCCACGCCCGCCGCTGCCGAAGGAAGTGGCCACGTACGAGGACTGGCACCGCGACCGCCTCGAGGTCCATCCCGGGATCACGGGGCTGTGGCAGACCGGCGGGCGCAGCGAGCTGTCCTTCGATGACTACGTCCGGCTCGACCTGTTCTACATCGAGAACTGGTCGGTGACCTTCGACCTCTACATCCTGGCCAAGACGATCCCGGCGGTGCTGTTCAGCCGCGGCGCGTTCTAGGCCGGACCCGCCGGACCCGAGGCCGCCCCCCGTCGTGCGGGAACCCCAGCACACCGCGATCGACGGCGTCCTGCTGCTTCCCCTCCTCACCCATCCCGACCATCGCGGCGCGGTCACGGAGATCTTCCGGCGGTCGTGGATCCCCGGGATCCGGGAGATGGTCCAGTCGAACCTCTCCGTGTCGAAGGCTGGGGTGCTGCGGGGCCTGCACTTCCACCGCCGCCAGGCCGATCAGTGGTGCCTGGTCTCCGGCCGGGCGGTGGTGGGGCTGTTCGATCTTCGCGCAGGCTCTCCGACCGAGGGCACGCCGGCGGCGCTCGAGCTCTCCGGCGACGGGGACCACGCGGCCCTGTACATCCCGGCGGGAGTGGCCCACGGGTTCTATGCGATGACCGACCTCGTGCTGCTGTACCTGGTCGACCGGTACTACTCGGGCGAGGATGAGTTCGGGGTGGCCTGGGACGATCCCGGGCTGGGAATCGCCTGGCCGGATCCCGCGCCCATCCTGTCCGACCGGGACCGGTCGAACCCGTCGCTGGCCGACGTGCTGCGCGACCCGCCGCCGTACGGCGGGGTAAGCTGATCGACCGATGAAGAAGGTTCTGGTCGTCGGCGGGGCCGGCTACGTCGGGTGCGTCCTGGTCGAGGAGCTGCTGGCCAAGGGGTACTCGGTCCGGGTGCTGGACAGGTTGTTCTTCGGCCGGGAGCCGGCCCGTTCGTTCCTGGACTCGGTGGAGCTGGTCGTCGAGGACATGCGCGACTTCGACGAGTCCCACGTCGAGGACTGCGGGGCCGTCATCAACATCGGGGGGCTCTCCAACGACCCGACGGCCGAGTTCAACCCGAGGGCCAACGAGGAGCTGAACACCCATGCGTCGATCCGGGTGGCGGAGGCCGCCAAGCGCGCGGGCGTCGAACGGCTGATCTTCGGGAGCACCGCCTCGATCTACGACCGTGGAGTGGGCGAGGAGTCCCGAGACGTGCTCCTCGCGGAGGACGCGCCGGTCGACCCCCGGGCGGCGTACGCCATCTCCAAGCTTGAGGCAGAACGGGCGATCCTCCCGCTCGCCGATGACCGGTTCGCCCCGGTCGCCTTCCGCATGGGCACCGTGTTCGGGTTCTCGCCCCGGATGCGCTACGACCTCGTCCTGAACGCCTTCGTCA
>JBKPBM010000094.1:0-5029 GCA_046744325.1 Actinomycetota bacterium
GTCAGAGGCGCGGTTCGACCTCTCCCTGGCCAGGGCCGTCGACCTGGTGCCTGGGGGACCGGGCGCGCCGCTCAACGTCCAGCCGCTGCTGACGTCGTATGAGAACAAGGGAGTGCACGCGGTGATCGTCGCCCCGGGCCAGCATGCCGCCTCCAATCCTCGATACGACCCTCCGATCCCCGGTGACCTCGGGCGACTGGTCCAGCAGGGACAGCTGGCCTACCGACGCGTGGGCTTGGGCCGCGACCACCTGCTCCTGATCGGCGGCCCCGTGGCCGGAACCCAGGCACAGATCTACTTCGTGTTCAGCGAGAACCGCATCGCCGCCGACCTGAGCCTGCTCCGGAACGTGCTGGTGGTGGGGTGGGTCGCCGTGGTCCTGGTAGCCGCGCTGGTCGGACGGACGCTGGCCCGCAGGACCCTCGAGCCGGTGGGACGGGCCAGCGAGGCAGCCCGCTCGATGGCCGAGGGGCTGCTCGCCACCCGGCTCCCGGTCCAGGGTCAGGACGAGTTCGGCGCGTGGGCCGCCTCCTTCAACGAGATGGCGGACGCCCTGGAGGCGAAGATCCGGGCCCTCTCGGAGGCTCAGGCCCGGGAACGGCGGTTCACCTCCGATGTCGCCCACGAGCTCCGAACCCCACTGGCGGCGCTGGTGGGCGAAGCGTCCCTGCTGCGAGATCGCCTCGGTTCGATCCCGGAGGACTCACGGCGCCCGGCTGAGCTCATGATCCAGGACGTGGGCCGCCTGCGCCGGCTCGTGGACGAGCTGATGGAGATCTCCCGTCTCGATGCGGGGCGCGAGAGCGTGCGGCCCGAGACCGTCGACCTGCCGGCCCTGATCGGCGCGGTGATCCGCGCTCGTGGCTGGGATGGGATGGTGTCGGTCACGGGGGGTCCACTCACGCTGTGGACCGACCGCCGCCGACTGGAGCGGGTGATGGCGAACCTGGTCGGCAATGCGGTCGAGCACGGACGGCAGGACGTCCGCGTCGACGTGGCGCAGCTGGATTCGCTGGTGATGGTGGAGGTCTCGGATCATGGCCCGGGGATCCCCTCCGAGCATCTGCCGCACCTGTTCGAGCGCTTCTACAAGGCCGATCCCTCCAGGACTGCGCCCGGCAGCGGACTCGGCCTCGCCATCGCCATGGAGAACGCTCGTCTGCTGGGCGGCGACATCGAGGTGTGGAGCGAAACAGGCCAGGGGACCCGGTTCCGTCTCAGTCTGCCGGTGACCCGATCGTTACCGCCAGGTGGGGAGGGGGTTTCAAGCGGGGCCGAATCTCGGGTGCAGCGTTCCCTCGATCGAAAGGACAAACGATGATGCACCGCCTCCCTCCCCCATCCACCCGCACCATCCTGATCCTGACCGTCGGCCTCCTCGGCTCCGCGTGTGCCGGCGGTGGGGCGGTGTCCCTGGGCCCCGCCCCCAGCCCGAGCCCGGCCTCGTCCTCACCAATCGCAGCCCCTTCGCCTGGCACTCCTCCGTCCACGACGCCCTCCACGTCCCCCGGCAGGCCCTTCACGTACGAGGTCTGGTTCATCCGCGACGGCAAGCTCTTCGAGACCCGCCGGACCGAGCCGTTCACGCCGGGGATCGGCAGGCTCTCGCTGACCACCCTGCTCGGCGGGCCTTCGCCGGCTGAGAGCGCGGCCAGCGTGGCTACGGCGATCCCACGGGGAACGGAGCTCCGAGATCTGGCCATCGTCGGCGGGGCGGCCATCGTGGACCTGAGCCCCGAATTCGCCACCAGCCCCTCCTCACCTCCCATGGCGCTCCGGATCGCTCAGGTCGTCTACACGATCGGGCAGTTCTCCACCGTCCAACGGGTGACGTTCCGGATCGGTGGGGTGACCCAGACCGTGATCGGCGGCGTGCCGGTCCAGAACCCCCAGACCCGCGCCATGTACGACGGATTCCTGCCGGCCATCCTGGTGGAGAGCCCGTCGATCGGTCAGCGCGTGTCGAGCCCGGTCACCATCTCGGGTACGGCCGACGTGTTCGAGGCGACGGTGAGCATCCGGATCCTCGATGAAAGCGGACACGAGCTCGTCAGCACGTTCACCACGGCAAGCTGCGGCACCGGGTGCCGCGGCGACTATTCGGCGGTGGTGCGGTACACGGTCGAGCACGAGCAGCCGGGAACCATCCAGGTGTTCGAGGCGTCGGCGAAGGACGGTTCCGCCATCAACGTGCAGAGCGTCCCGGTCACCTTGACCGCTTGAGCGAAGCCCCTCACCGGCTGGTGAGGTGGCGGCCGATGACCATGCGCTGGACCTGGTTCGTCCCCTCCACGATCTGTAGGGCCTTCGCCTCGCGCATGTACCGCTCGACCGGATACTCCTGCATGTAGCCGTAGCCCCCATGGATCTGGACGGCGTCGGTGGTGACCCGCATGGCCGTGTCGGACGCGAAGAGCTTCGCCATCGAGGCCGACAACGTCGAGTCCTTGCCGGCGTCGTGCAACTTCCCGGCCTCCCGGTACAGGCGCCGTGCCGCCTCGATCTGGGTGGCCATGTCGGCCAGCATGAACTGCAGGCCCTCGAACTCGAGGATCGGCTTGCCGAACTGCTGACGCTCGCGGGCGAATGCCAGGGCCGCATCGAGCGCGGCCTGGGCCAGGCCCACGGAACACGCCGCGATGCCCAGCCGACCGGAGTCCAGACCGGCCAACGCGATGGTGAACCCCTGGCCCTCCTCCCCCACCAGATTGTCCGCCGGGACCTCGCACCCGTCGAAGATCAGCTCACGCATCGGGGAGGCGTGCCAGCCCATCTTCTCCTCCGGCCTGCCGAACTCAAACCCCCGCCATCCCCGTTCCACGGCGAACGCGCTGATCCTCTTGGCACCCTCATCTCCGGTCCGGGCCATCAGGAGGTAGAACTCCGCCTCCCCAGCGCTGGAGATGAATCGCTTGGAGCCCGTGAGGCGGTAGCCATCGCCGACGGGCTCGGCCTTCGTTCGAAGCGATGCCGCATCCGATCCGCTCGATGCCTCGGACAAGGCGTACGCGCCCAGCCATTCCCCGTTGAACAGCCGTGGGAGGTATCGCTGCTTCAGGCCGTCCGACCCGAAGGAGTGGACCCCGAAGGCCGATAGATGGTGGACCGACAGCGACAACGCCAACGAGAAGAACCCCGTGGCGAGCTCCTCGAGCACGGCCAGGTAGGTCACGAACGGCTGGCCGCCGCCGCCGTAGCGTTCGTCATAGGGGATCCCGCACAGCCCCATCTGCCCGAGCTGGCGAAAGAGATCGCGGGGGAATTCGCGCTTCTCCTCGAACTCCGCCGCCACCGGTGCGGCGCGTTCTCGGACGAAGTGGCGCACCGCACCAACCAGCTCCCGTTGGTCGTCGGAGAGCCCGAAGTCCCGGTCCATGCGCGGGCCAGACTAGCATTGGCATGTCGGACAGGAGATCGGACGCGGATGGCGGTCGTTCACGGGATCCAACGGTTGCTGCTGGGCCACTTCACCGTGCCGCCAGGCCTGGACGATCAGCGCGGGGGCCAGAAGATCGTGGTGTGCGCCTACGTCCTGCGGCACCCGAAGGGGATCGTGCTGTTCGACACCGGCATCGGCGAGGGCCACGCCGAGGCCGAGGAGCGGTATCACCCCGTCCGCCGTCCCCTGCCGGTGGCCCTGGGCACGGTGGGCCTGCGGCTGGAGGACGTGCGCCTGGTGGCGAACTGCCACCTCCACTTCGACCATTCCGGCGGGAACTTCCTGTTCGCGGGCACGCCGATCTTCGCCCAGGCCCGAGAGCTGGATGCAGCCCGTGAGCCCGACTACACCATCCCCTCGGTCGTGGCCGACTTCGAGGGGGCTCGGTTCGAGCTGCTGGACGGAGAGGCCGACATCCTGCCGGGCGTCCGGATCATCCCCACGCCCGGCCATGTCCCCGGCCATCAGTCCCTGGTGGTGGAGACCCCTCGAGGACGGCTGGTGATCGCCGGCCAGGCCTTCAACGAGGCGTCGCGGTTCGCGATGGCCCGGTACGCGATGGAGGTCGAGGGCTCGGGCGAGCCCGTGCCCGAGATCCCCGAATGGGTACGCCGCCTGCAGGAATTCGACCCGGTGCGGGTGGTCTTCGCCCACGACCTGGCCGTGTGGGAGGCCGATCGGGTGGCTTCGTCCGTATCCTCCTAGGCATGCGCCTGTGCGATTCGCTCACCCGGGAGCTCCACGAGGTCAAGCCCGCCGACGGCCGCACCGTGAAGATGTACTCGTGCGGACCGACCGTGTACCGCTACATCCACATCGGCAACATGCGGTCCTTCATGCTGGGCGACCTGATCCGGCGAGCCCTCCGGTTCGAGGGCCAGGACGTCCTGTGGGTCATGAACATCACCGACGTGGGGCACATGACCGACGAGGTGACGGACACGGGTCGCGACAAGATGGAGCTCGCCCAGGACGATGAGGGGCTGTCCCCGCTCGAGATCGCCGAGAAGTACACGCAGGCGTTCCTCGACGACGCCGATCTGATCGGGATCCAGCGCGCGGACCTCTACCCACGCGCCACCGATCACATCCCCGAGATGATCGCCATCATCGAGACCCTCATCGACAAGGGACACGCGTACGAGGTCGACGGGACCGTCTATTTCGACGTCACCACGTTCAAGGGCTACGGGAAGCTCTCGGGGAACACCATCGACAACCTTCGGGCCGGCCACCGCCAGGAGGTGGAGGTCGACCCGAACAAGCGTCATCCCGAGGACTTCGCCCTGTGGAAGCCGGCGGGCCACCATCGGGTGTTGAAGTGGCCATCGCCATGGGGCGAGGGGTTCCCCGGCTGGCACATCGAGTGCTCGGCCATGTCGATGAAGCACCTCGGGGAGCGCTTCGACGTCCACACGGGAGGCAACGACAACAAGTTCCCGCACCACGAGGACGAGATCGCCCAATCCGAGGGGGCGTTCGGGCACCCGGTGGTGTCCATCTGGGTCCACGGCGGGTTCCTTCAGATGGCCGGCCAGAAGATGGCGAAATCCGCGAAGAACATCTATCGGGTCACCGACATCGCCGAGC